>CAZGCI010000001.1:0-97802 GCA_964524185.1 uncultured Thiohalocapsa sp.
CCAGCGTCACCGCGACCTCCGCTCCGGTAGGGCGCGTCGCCCCGTGAACGGTTACTTGGTATCAAAGGCTTGCACTATCGACTGCCCCCTGCCTGATGCCCTCCTCAATTTCGTCCAAGGTCAATGCGGGTCGATCCGACGGCCACGCGGGTCGTGTCGCAAGGAATTCGTCGAAGGTGAGCTTGCCTTCCGCCGGCGCTTCAGCGCCCACCGACTGAGATGCATCAATTCCTGCAGGGATCGTCGACTGTTCCAAGTCGAGGGCGATCACCTGCACACGATGGCCGAGCAAAGGCTTGAGGGCAGGGATTGCATCGACCAATGCTTGGTCGACCTGGGTTTGAATCTGAAGGGCTTGTTGCATGGTCGGGGCTCAGGTTTCGGGGCTCAGGTTTCGGGGTTCGGGGTAGGTTCTCTGCTGAACCCTGCACCCCGATCCCTGCACCCTCTCAAATCCCCAGCTTCACGGGCAGGTCATCGGATTGCGCCAGCACACCATCTGTCCCGGTCTCCAGCACGACGACGCGCAGCGATTTGCAGGTGTCATTGTTCAGCATCATGCCGACGCTCGCCGTGGCGCCGAGCGGCAAGGTCAGCGATCCCTTGCTGCGGTCGAACTCACAGCCCACGGCCATCCCCGCACGGCCAACCTCGTCGCTACCTGCCATCAGCAGCACGCGCACGGTCAACGGCTCGGTCGCGAGGAGGTCCCCCTGCGCCACCAGCTTGAGCCCGAAGGTTCGGTTGGTCACCGCGACGGGGCAATCCTCGATGCGGACGCCGATCCCAGGCATCGCAGGCGATTTGCCGGAGACCATGCGCAGGCTGATGACCGGAATCGCCAGCTCCTGCAGGCTGAAGCCGCCGTGGTGGAACGCCAAACCGCCGCCGGCCTTGAACACCCCGAGCCCGGTGGGAAAGATGAAGTCCAGATCCGTGTGGTAGCCAAGCTCGGCGCCGGACACCCTGACGGCACCGGCAGGCTTACTTCCGCCGTGCCCGATCCAGCAGCGACGATGCATCTCCAACGTGTCGCCACCGGGGTTGTCGGTCTTCATGTCGTCTTCCTTGCGCACGGAAAACTGGTGGCCGTGATCCGCGGTGATCACAAAGTCCTCGACACCGGCGGCGGCAAGCTTCTTCACCGCGCGGGCCAGATTCCCGATGGTGGTGTCCATCACCTGCCGTGCCAGCAGGTCGCCATCCATCTCGCCGACGAAGTCGATCTCTTGTGAGCGCACCACGATCAGCGGCGCCTTGGCGATGTCCTTGGCGAGCTGCGACGGCTTCTTGCCCAGTAACTTGCCCAATGTCATGTCAACGACGCCGGGGACCTTGGCCTTCAGGAACTTCAAGCGCTCGTTGAGACCGGGCATCACCGTGTCTTCGATCTGCGCGCCCAGCTTTCCCTTTGCATCCAGCAGATCGAAGCTCGCGGAGGCACCAGGCAGCAACGCGGCCATGCCGACGGGGGTGATAGACGGCAGCGCCGACACCGCGGCACTCACGGTCAGGTCGGTTGCACCCTCGATCTGGTGCGCAAGCTCCACGCCCATCTCGAAGCGCATCGCATCGACCAGGAAGTAGGCGACGCGGTAGCCCTTAGTCTCGACCACATCGGGATAGACGTGGGTCTGATGCAGCGTGCCCGGCACCTGCCAGCCGGCCGCTTCCAGGGCGTCGGAGAAGCCCTCGGCCATGGCCCGCAACAACTGCTCGTGGGCATCGCGCACCACACCAAGGGCCTGCTCGGCCTCCGGCTCCTCGTCCATGTGCGCGACCCAGCTCTCCAGACGCCGTTGCAGCCCGTCCGCCCAGTGCCAGCCATCCTCTTTGGTGTAAGCAGAGAACCACTTGGCGGGGTCCTTATCCGTCTTGGACAGCTGCGGCCTGATGCGCTCGACCGCTTGTCCCAGCTCGGCCATCAGCCGACAGGCCTCCCATTGGGCCTGGCGGCGGACATCCCGATCGACCCAGAAGCTATGCCCCCGGCCCGTGACGACAGCCAGCGCCGTCGAATACTGCTTCCCGGCAACCAAAAGGGCGGCATGCTGCAACAAGCGGGCTTCTTCGAAGCGGAAGGTATCGACCGCGCCCAACTGCACCGGGTCCAGATCCGCACCCGCCAGGCCGAGGTCCTGCTCAACCTGATCCGCCAGCGCGGTGTAGGCATTGGGATGGCGCGACCTCAGGCTCCGGGCGACGTCGCGGACGCGCGCGAGCTGTTCCTTGGTCTCCGCCTTCGGCACCATGCCGACCGACTGCGGCGGTTCAGAGGACAGGTCGTCCTGAAACTCGTTGACCAAGACATAGCGCGCCGTCTTGTTCCGCGCATTGTCCAGACTCGTATCGTCCGGCAGCTTCAACCCCAGGCGGGCATCGAGCAGCTTCAACAGCTCCGGAACCGCTGCCTTCTCTGCGATGGCCGCATCATTCTCCTGCGATGCCAACCACGTGATGATGAGCTGCTCGCCCTGAACACCGCCGAACAGGGCGTGCAGCACCGATGCGACCTTGCCGACCGAGCCCTGCTCCAGGAAGGAGACGATATCGTCGTAGGTCACCGACGCCGGGCGCAGCATCTCGTCGATCTGGCCATCGGTGAAGCGTTGCCGCAGCACGTTCAACGCGAGCCGCTTGAGCTGCGGCTCATAGCAGGTTCCGCCAAGCTCCAGCTCCATCAGCACCGAGCCGGCGCGATCCCGGGCCACGCCGGGCAGGTAGAGAATCAGCGGCTCCGGCTTGTCGGCCGCGACGATCGGCTCCACGGCGTTTCGCAGGCCGAAGAAGGTGCCGTCGAAACGGGCTAGAAACGGCTTGCATCCGCAAAGTGTCACTCGCGGCAGCACGTCCGAGTCTTCGAGCGCCAGCTCTCGATCGAAAAATGGCCAGAACTCGCGCCGGGGGTCGTAGAAGGCAACCACGGACCGCTTCTTGAGAAGATCCCCGAGGTGCTCGCAGAGGTAGTCGTAGAAGGGATGCACAGGGTTCAGGGTTCAGGGTTCAGGGACGGCTTCGATTTCGCGGCGCCGGCCTGTCGATCGCGTGCAGCCCGGAGGGATACCACCTTCACCTCAGTCTGCTGGCACAAGGGCTTCTCGGGCCGTTCCAAGGTCACCAGCTCATCGACTCCAGCTTGTGCGGCGGAGGCCAGATGGAGCGCGTCCAGAGGGTGTAGATCATGCTTCCCCGCCATCGTCAGTGCGCGAGTGATCAGCGCGGCTGAAACGGGGACCGAAACCGCCGCTGACAGGATGATCTCCATAAAGGCAAGCTCACTGGCTCTGCCATGAAACGCCGGCTTCGGCACTACCTCCAAGCGCACAAAATCG
Organism: uncultured Thiohalocapsa sp.; assembly: GCA_964524185.1. Lineage (GTDB taxonomy): Bacteria > Pseudomonadota > Gammaproteobacteria > Chromatiales > Chromatiaceae > Thiohalocapsa. Next base: position 3,333 of record CAZGCI010000001.1, read on the forward strand.
CTGACGACGAAACTGCGGTTCGGATCGTCCAGAACAGCGCGCGCCCACACGCGGGTATCCGGGTCGCCGTTCCATGCTGCGATCAACACATTGGCATCCAAGTAGGTTCGTCGCTCAGTCATCCAGGTCTCCCCGCCGTCGCTGAGCTTCCGCAAGCACGTCGTCCCACGACATCGGCTCCGCGAGCTCGCCTGCTTGGGCGGCCTGGTCGCGCACGGCGGCCAGCCGCGCCCATAACCTGGTTCGAGGTGGAACCGTATCTGCGACCGGATTGAGATCCGCCTCACTCGCTGGCGACTCAACTGGATCGATGACAAGTGCAATGCGATGACGACCTGGAGCTACTGTGGCCGGCAGGCGCAGCACCACATCACGCTCCACCGTCACCTCGCATTCAAAAGTCAGTGTCTGCATGGAATAGACCTCGTTTTACGACCCTCAGTTGGCAAGGTGGGTATTGGCATCGGCCTCCGCTCGTCAACGCCCTTCGGACAAAGCTCGCCCGCAGCGGGCGAAGTCGATCTCCAGATCCGCGTCGTCCGGTCGCAGGTTGCTCATCGGAAACCCGATCCGAGACAGCGAGTAGAGAAAATCAACGCGGCCCTTGCCGCACAATTTGGCTGCCTGCCCCGAAGAGAGCTTGCCTCGTTCGTATAGCTGCGCAGCCAACATGAGGCGGGCCTCCACCGCGAACTCCTCCGGCGACAACCCGACGTTGATCAGCACGTCGTCGTCGTAGTCGATGATTACTTGATAGGTCATGTTCGACGTTCGGGGTTGACTAGCATTCACGACCAGCGCTCACCCAAGATGGTTTTAAAGGCATGGGCTACCGCTCGCTCATCAAGGCGCAGACCAACGTCACGCAATGCCTGCACCAGCATCGCCGGTGATTCAACGCGCCCCTCACGTGCGGCATGCAATACGATACCCAAGGAGCCTAACACCGGCACACCCAGCGTCTGTGCCGCCCGCCGTGCCTCGCGATCGTCGATCACGGCCACAGCACCGCTGGTGACCGCAAGACTCAGGACAGCACTCTCCCCCGCCCCCAAACCCCACTCCATGATCATCGGCAGCACATCAACGTGGATGGGCTCCCCGAAGCGCCCTGACTCAAGGGCGATTCGCGCGGGGTCATGCTTGGGGCCGGCACCAACCTCGTCCGCGACCGCGCATGGAACCAACAGCGTCTCGGCAACATCCAGCAACAGGTCCAGCCGACCGACCTTGCTGAAGACGACCAATGGCGAGGTATCGACGACCAGCCCCGCAACCCCGGGCTGGTCAGTCACTGGTTGGCTCCTGAGTGGGTCTCAGTAGTTCCAGGTCCGCCAGAATCTCCTCCTCCGTCTGTTGAAATGGCGAGATACCGTATTGGCCGAGGGCGTCAATGAACTCTGCGCGGGAAATGCCGGCGATCTCCGCGGCACGGCCCTGACTGACACGTTCCAGCTCGTACCACTTCACCGCCGCCGCCAAGCGCAGCTCGCGGACAAATTCTTGGGGGTCCTGGCGGACGCTGGCCAGAACGCTCGGGTCGATGTCGAAGGCTAGATGCATTGGGTGCTCGGGTTTCAGGGCTTGAGGTTCAAATGGTAGCGGGTTCCCCGACCGGCGCCGCTCTTGACGACCAGTCCGTTGGCGAGCAGGGCGTTGATCGCGGCGTTCCATTGGGTGTCGCTGAGGCTGGTGGCGGCGAGCACGTCAGCCTTGCTCGCGCCGTCGCTTGCCGTCTGGATTGCTTGTTTGATGGCGTCCATCACGGCGTGATCGGGTGCCGCCGATGCCCCGGAGCGCTGGCGGCCTGTTGTGCTTCGGGTGCGGCGCGCTGATCCGCGGCCCGATGCGCGGCGTCCGCCGCCTCGGCCGGTGGCCGGTGGCGGGGCGTCGAGCAGGCTCTGGAGGGCATCCTTCACCGCCGCGGAGGTGCGCTCGGCGATGAGCTGGTCGATCTCCGCCTGCTGGACCTTCACCGGCTGCCACTTGCCATCGTCGTCCTCTTCCCAGAAGACGTTCTCCAGGTCGTGGGCGATGGCTAGGCTACGGTCCTTGGCACACTTGGGGATGATCCGCTCGGGCCAGAGGTGCATGGCCAGGTGCGCCCAGTCGTATTTGCCCTCGCAGAGCGCGTCCCAGGTCTGCTTCAGTTCCTTCTGCCAGTGCTTGTGCTGCGGGACGAGCCGCCAGAGCAGTGAGAAGTTGATGATGACGCCGTCGTCCAGGTCCGGGTTCCAGAGCGGCGCGACGCGCTTCACCTCGACGAGGAAGGCGCGCAGCTCTTCGACCAGGGTCTGTTGCTCGGCGAGGGCCTTGCGCTCGGTGGCGTTGGCGCCATCGCGCTGCTCCAGGGTCAGTGCCTCCAGACGCCGCTCCTCGTGGGCGAGCTTCAGCGCGACATAATCATTCTGGACGCGGAAGAGTGTGTCCTTGCTGAAGGCGTGGATGTAGAGCCAGACCGAGTAGCTTGCGGACGGTGTCGCGAGCTGCCAGTAGATCGGCGCCTTGCGGCGGCTCTTCGAGTACATCCGGATGTGCAGAGGGAAGAAGTCCCTGGCGAGCCATGCGCGGAGATTCTCCGGCACGTCCACCTGCACACGCTCGGCGACGGCCTGCGCTCGCGCCGCGAGGTCGTCGGTGTGGCCTTCGTCGTCAACGAGGATGGCTGGGCGATCGACTGGCTCTTCGCCCTCGGGGTACATGCCGGGCGAGCGCTCGGGCAGCGCATCGAAGGGCTCGGGCTCGGGCGGGATCGGGCGTTCGCCGGTGGAGAGGCGGGGGTCGAAGCGGGCGAAGGCGACGCCGATGAGCCACGAAGCAAGTGCTCCCGAGCCACCCTCATTGAGGGCCGGGTCGCCCCCTTCATCGACGTCGTCATTGGTTGAATAGGTGCCTTCCAACTCGTGGGCTGATTGGTGTTTTGTCAGCGCCTCAATGTTCGCACGGTCCTCTGCGCTGATGCCATATAGGCGGAATGCTAGATCGTCTATCTGTGCCTGGATCGCAGCCAACTCGCGATCGCTGGCTGCATTGTCTCTGCCCGTGATTTTCTCATTCAGACTGGGAGGTAGCAAAAAGGCGCGTGAGCATTCATTGCTGCTGTCGGGGGCTCGCGCAAGCGACCACGCACGCCGGGAAAGAGCAGCTAATACATCGCAGTCTACATCGCGTAATACCGGCAACGGTGTTCGCTCTATGAGGCCTGACTCATACTGCACGCCGCCGACCTTCCCCGCAAACAATGACAAGAGCAGATCGAACGCTTGAGAGTTGAGCAGCGAAAGAAGCGCCAGTAGATGTTCCTTATCGCTGAAAAGCATCTTGCCGCCAACGCTGAAAATACCGCCCTCGGGAACGGCCTGCGCCGAGAATCGCACTCCACGAAGTGGCCACGTGATACCCGGACGAAAGTACCAGTCAACAGAACGGGCGTTCCGAGACCAATGCCCGCCCCGATAAACGTGTTCGATGTGGGCCTTCACTTCCGCACCATCGGTTGCCCAAAGAACAAAGAACCTTACGTCTTGGTAATACTCGGATCGCCTACCTCCCTTGGAGAAAGGAACCCACCGGACGCTGCTGGCTTTGCTCAGTGGTATCTCTGTAGCCAATCGAACGAAACGAAAGTCTGCGAGTGTCCCGAGTCCGTTCTTCGCCTCTCTCTGGATCGCTTCGTGGTACTTGTAGTCCCGAAAGATCCTCAAGAGAGAGTCGTGCACCCAATACGCAAACGGACTCCCCGGCACCGCCGCAAAGGCTTCGGGATCGCACTCGAACACCGCGCAGCCCCCAGTCACGGCGGCCTTCAGCGCGGCGGCCTTGTCGTCAACAGGAACGTCGAGCAGGCGGATGAAGGTGGTCATCGCTCGCTACGGTGGAATCTGGGCCTTGCAGCCAGGTGCGGGCGGCGCTGGCGAAGGACTCGACATCGGCGATGAGCTGGGCGACTTCCGCGTCGTCCAGCCCGGCATCGGCGAGATAGTCCGCCCGTTGGCGCTTCTCGAAGGCGGAGATCAACAGCCGATGGAAGCGCACATCCAACCGACCGGTCTTCGCAAACTCTTGTCCGAAGGCCGAGATGACCGCCCGGTGACTGGAGAAGGAACGTCCCAGCGTATTGAGCAGGACCTCGGCCAGATAGAAGGCCGCGTAATAGGCCCGCGAGACCGCCGAGTCGCGGTCTCCGGCCTCGCGCAGGAGCCTGGCGGATTCGATATAACGCTGCGCCTTGCGCAGCAAGTCTGCGTCCCCGGTCATGCCGCGCGGCCCTCGCGGCGCACATTGTGCCAAAACGCACCCGGTAACTTCGGCAACGCGGATTCCTCCACGGGCAGCACGGAAATCAGCACCTGGTACTTGAGATTCAGCTCGGCCAGCAGGTCGACGATGCGGTCGATCTCCTGGCCAGGGCGCTCCATGCCGCGCAGCAACAGGATCAGGTCGATGTCCGACTCCGGCCCGGCATCACCGCGTGCCTGCGAGCCGTAGAGCCAGAGCCCCGCGAACCTGTCGCCGAGGCGCGCCCGCAACCCGTCCGTGAGCTCGGCGAGAATGGCTTGGGTGTTCATGTGCTCGCCATGCCTCCTGAGGTAACCGCCGTGGATGTCGGATGATCGGATACCGCGGACTTCTCCAGGCAATAGGCGGCGGTCTCGACCATCGCACTGTCCAGGACGCCTGCACCCAGATCGGCAAAGACCACCGGTGGTGCGGTCTTGAGCAGGATCTCTTCGCGCCAGCGCTGGAAACTGGATAGGAAAAAGCCAGTGCGCGACGTGATCGCGCCGACCCGGCCGCCGGCCGACAGCAGCTCGGTGGCTCGCTCTACGAAGGCCGCGTAGACGTCGTTCTTGGTTCTCGGGTACGCCTTCTCGAAGGCCTGCTTGGCCCTCGTGCTCCCGGCGCCGAAGGGCGGATTCATCAGGACCACATCGAAGGTCGCCTCGGCGATACCGACCAGCGCCAGGCCCTGCGCGGCATCGTCCGTAAAGAGGCGCCGCGTTGTCGGCGCTGCATTCGACTCGTCACGGACAAATTGATCAAGCGCGGCACGGATGCGCGCCTCCGGCGGCGCGAACAGGTCGCCGGTCTGTCCGCGCTCGGTCTGGCGGCCAATAAGCTGTTCGACGCGGAGCAACAGCCCCAGGTCGCCCGCGAGGCGCAGCGATTCCACCAGGCCCATGAAGACGCGCCCAAGCTCCGGATCATCGAGCTTCGCGACGAACGCCTTCGCGATCTCTTCATCCGCAACCAATGGCTCTGCGACAACGATGTTCGACCGCCGGATCTGCGGTCGCTCGGCCCGCCCGATGCCGAAATCGCGGTAGGCCTTCTGCGCGCGCATCCACAGGGCGAGCTTAGCGATCTGCGCGCAGCGTGGGTCGATGTCGACGCCATGGAGGTTGTGCGCAAGCATGAGACCCGGGGCGGCCTTGCGAAGCGCTTCGAGGCTCGGGTAGTCCTCGGCGAGCGTCCGGCCCGTCACCTCGTTCCGCGGACTCTCCGGATCGGCCCAGGCCTCCTCGTAGATCGCGAGCAGCAGGTCGAAGGCGTAGAGCAGGAAATGCCCGCTGCCGCATGCCGGGTCGAGCACGCGCAGGTCGCGCGGGTCCTTCTTCGGGCGCGGAGCGAACGTCTCGCCGGGCTTGCGGACCATGTACTCGCACAGATCGGCAAGCACGGTCTTGGTCTCGCGCATCTCGTACCAGATGCGCCCGAGGGTGTTGTCGGTGAGGAACTGGACGACGTAGCGCGGGGTGAAGAACTGGTTGCGCACGGCCAGCTCGCGGCTGTTGCGCGGCGCCTGGCTCTCCTCGCGCATCTTGCGGCGCTCGTCCTGGCCGTTGAAGAACTGGTAGACCCAGCCGATGGTCTCGTCTTGGTTCCAGGTTGGGTTCAGGGTTCGAGGTTCAGGGTTCGGGGTGCGGTCTGCTGAACCCTGAACCCTGAACCCTGAACCCCTCTCCAACTCCGGATCATTCAAGATCGCAAGCAACGCGTCCAAGGTCTGCCGCGTTGGCCAAAGCAGCGACGCCAAATCGCGGCGGTCGAAGAGGACCTTCACCTCGGTCGAAAGCTCGTCGAACAGCGACTCGATGTAGAGGCGGTAGCCATGGTCGGGCAACTGGACCAGGCCCGGCGCCAGCCCGCAGAACTCCTTGAACCCGGCGGATTGCTCGCCGCGGGAGATGCACTCCTGCACCAGACCGCGAGCCTCGAGCATCTTGAGCGCGACGAAACGGTTCAGGGTCGTGAAGGCGGCCTCGCGCAAGTAGGTCGCCACCGCTTCCGGCGCCGTCTGGCCGCTGGCCCGGTTGTGCTCCACGGCGGCGACCAGCTTGCGCCGGAGCACGCGCTGCGCAGCATCCAGGTGGCTTCCCGGCTCGGTGGCCAGGGTTCCGTCGAGCCGGATGTCGAAGACACCCTCCAACTGGTCCGCGAAGTCTTGCTCGAGCAGCGTCCGGGCGGCTTGGGTAGCGCGCTCGATGCGGTTGCGAGTTTCCTTATCCATCAGTGGGTGTGTCTGTGTGTTGCGGTCTTTGCTCCAGAGCGGGCATCAAGCGTGGTCATGGCAAGAGGCGACCTTCGAGCTCTTGATAGCGCGGGAATTTGCCGTCCGCTGAGATCAGCAAGGCATCCTGCACCAGGGCCGTGGCGATGATGAGGCGGTCCTGCGGATCGCGGTGGTGCTCGGGCAGTTCGACGGCGCGACGGGCGATCTCTGGGGTGATCGCTAGCAGCCGGATGCCGGAGCCGGACAGGGCCTTGTCGAACCAAAGCGCCAAAGGATCGGAAAGCTCGACGCGACCGTGCTGCACCAGCCAGGCGACCTCGAAACAAGAGATCGCCGAGACCCCCACTTGGTCCGCGTCGGCGATCTTCTGCCGCCAGGCTGATTTGAGCTGACGGTGATTCCCCGCGATCCACCACAGCCAGATGTGCGTATCGAGCACGATCACCGCGGTAAGTCCCAATCCTGTTCTGGGGCGGAGTCGAGGATGTCGCCATGAATCTGCACCCGCCCGACAATATCTGGGTGCGGCTGGCGTTGCACCGGCGCGGGCTCTTCCTCGTCCAGCGTCAGCACGATGACTTCGACCCGATGGTGGTTGAAGCTTTCCGGCAATTGAATGGAAAGGGTGCCATCATCGACACGGCTGACTATACGTTGCACTTGCATAGGGATCTCCTGTCAGGTCTTTAAGCGGCGCCTTGCGCAGCAGGTCGGCGTCCGCGGTCATGCCGCCCGGACCTCGCGGAGCACGTTGCGCCAAAACGCGCCCTGTGATGTCTGTAGCGCGCCTGCCTCCAGCGGCAGCACGGAAATCAGCACCTGGTACTTGAGATTCAGCTCGGCCAGCAGGTCGACGATGCGCTCGATCTCCTGGCCGGGCCGCTCCATGCCGTGCAGCAACAGGATCAGGTCGATGTCCGACTCCGGCCCGGCATCACCGCGTGCCCGCGATCCGTAGAGCCAGAGCCCAGCGAACCTGTCGTCCAGGCGCGCGCGCAGCCCGTCCGCAAGCTCGGCGAGAATGGCTTGGGTCTTCATCTGCGCGCCTCCCTCCGGAGTTAACCGTCAGGCATTGGCTTGGTCTGAGAGGAGCTCGTTCTCGTCAATATCGATCATGGGTGTCCCGTAGCGATACAGCTCCAGCAGAAACGTGGCCCTGTCCATGTCCACCAGTCGGGCAGCAAAGCCCGAGGAGATACGCTTGCGCTCGTAGAGCTTGACGGCCATCGCCATCCGTGCCTCGCGCTCGAATTCTCCGGGTGTCGCTTGGAGGCTGTCGGGAAGACTGTCGGGGATCGTGATGGTGAGTTGCATTGTTGCGTTCAGGGTTCAGGGTTCAGGGTTCGGGGTTCAGGTCGGCTTCAAGAATCCGGATCGATAACGGCTCGTTGATGCCTCCCCCGCCTCCCAATCCACTGCCTCGCGCACGGTCTCCAGGCTCAGCGGCTTACCCTGGTAGACGGATGGCGTCGCAGGGTCCTCGATGCAGGTTTCCGGGAAGCTCGCTGAATCGCCCCGCGTCTCATCCCGACTCAGCAGAAAATCAACGAGCTCGGACAAGTACATCCGCCAGATGGGATCGAGCCGGTGGGCCTTTTCAGCAATCTGTTCAGCTTCGACCCCACCACGACGACGGCGAGCTTCGGCAGCGATCTCGTCCGGCCCCATCGGCTCACCGCCGGACGCCAGGTAGGCCTCCCGTGCGGCGCGCGCCAAGGCCGCAATCTCGTTGGTTGACGACCCGGGTCGAGGGCGGGTGCTCGGCGAACGCGTATGTGACGCCCAGCCGACATCCGGAGTCTCCTCGGCACCGCCACGCCCCGCCCTGACTTCAGCCATGATCTCGTCCACCGTCAGCAACTTGCCACCCCCCTCGACATACTTGCGCCGCAGTGCCGTTAGCTTACAACCCAGCTCGCTGCGGGGCTCAAAGCGCTCGACGACAGGTTCGGCGGCTACTGTTGCAGCAGGTGTCTCCGTGGCCTTCAGCGGCACCATCGATTCCGGCAATAGCGTGACAACGACGCGCGCCCGCTCGATATCCGGCAGCGGCCCCAGCAGGTGGACCTGCCCGTTCTCGTAGATGCCTTCGATGCTGGTCAGCATGGGGTCTGGCCTCGCCTGTGAGGGGGTTTTAGTTCGGCGCGCGAAAATATGCGCGCGCACATATAAAAATTCGCGCGCGCGCATAAAGGCTACGGGCGCTCATAATGCGATCCCTTTTTTTGTCCGCGGAGGACCAGCTTTTCTCCCTTGACCAGGCGTTGGAGCAGACGTCTCGCCTGATCGGGGCCCAGCCGGCACAGTTCGATGACGTCCTGCCGCCGGATGCGGCCGTGCTGGTCAACATAGGACAGGACCATCTGCTCTTGTTGCAGGGGGTCGAATCCCGCCTGCCGGACATACTGCGCCGCCTGGCCAAGCTCTCTGTATACCGACGGGCTGAGGGTGTAGGTCCGCCCCTTGCGAATGCCATGGGCCTGGATCAAACCAGCCTCGACCAGACGCTCGAGGATGGAGCGCACTGCGGCTTGGTCCTTCTGCACAAGCTTGGCGATCTCCTGGCTGTCGAGCCGGCGCGCTGACTTGAGCTCGGAGAGGATGAGCAGCGTATCGACCGGAAGCAGGCTGCCGACGCGCTGCTCTTGTTGCAGCACGAGCTTCAGGAAGCCCAGATCTGCATCGGCAGCGTCGAGCTCGACAATGACGGTGTCCCGATCACTCCGGGCATAGCTCGGCGCCGGGCGGCCGTATCGCAGCAGGCCTTGATAGATCAGGTCGACACCGCGCCCGGTCCGCTCCGCCAAGCCGATGCGCTTGAAGGCGTCGGCGAGCAGCGGGTTGCGTGGGCGTGGCTCGACGACCAGCAGGTTGTCTAGGGTAACGCCTTCGACGAAGCCGCCGGGGCTGCTGAGCGAAAGCCGATCGGTCTGCCAGCGCACGTGAACGGCGCCGAGCCGGCTGTAGTCCCGATGGGTCAGGGCGTTGACCAGTGCTTCGCGAAACGCGCGTGGCTCCACATTGGGGACCGGCACGCGAAACAGGCCCGCCTGTACCTCCTGCTCGCTGACCCGGGCGAGGAACTGCTCCTCGATCCGCTCGAACAGCCGCACCAGCGGCCAGCGGTAGAAATCGTTCACGCGTACGTCGGTGCCGTCCAAGACCTGGAAGGCCGCCTCGTGGGTCGGCACGTGCTCGCGCAGGGCCGTTTCGCGGCCGATCAACAGCAGGCCGGTGAGCGTCGGGCGCGCCCGCCCCTCGGTTGTGCGGATGAGGCCCAGCGCCCCGTCCAACTCGGCGTCGTCCAGGCCGAGCAGGGACTTGTCGCCGCGATAACGTTCGATGGCTTGGCGCAGGCGATGGCGCTCGGCCGGATCGAGCGCGTCCGTCTCTGCCCCGGCGACGACCGACGCGGAATAATCGGATAGCCGCAGGTCGGATTCCCGCGCGGCGAACTCATGCGGCAAAAACGGCACACACTCCGGTGTTCCGTCCGCGAGCAACCGCCTGCGCTGCAAGGTTCCATCGCTGCTGGCGACCAGACGGGTGGAACGCGGCACCTCGATTCGGGCCAGCCTCAGGCTGCCATGCGCGATCAGCGTGGCACGAACGCTGAGCGGCGGAGTCGTGCGATTCGCGATCATAGCGGTCAGGCCGCTGATGTCGCGGTGATCGTCATGCAGACCCGTCGGCGTGCCGTCGTCCTCGACGCCGAGGTAGATGACGCCGCCGTCGGTGTTTGCGAGGCAGACGGCCGCCAGAATCAGGTCGCGGTCCGGCAGTCGCTTGCGGTCGCTCTTGAATTCGACCGTCAGCGATTCGGCCGCCGGAATCTGTCCTTCTCCCATCATCATGGCTACTGAATCAGCACCTTCTTGCCGGCGCCGATGAGCTCGAGACACTGCTCCTTCAGCCCTTCCAACGCCTGATCAAGCTGTTCCTCGGTCTCGACGCCACCGGAGAAGTAGCTGGACGCAGAGACCTTCACGACGCGGTTGCCGTCCAGCAAGCGCAGCAGTTCCTCGACGGCCTTGTTGCGGCGCAAGGCGCTGGCATCTGCGTCTGCGCGCAGCTGCGGGATGGAGGGTGGTTTGGCGGTCGGGTTGGCGTAGCCCGCCAGGGGCTCGGCGATGCGGTTACGTTGGTCGTCGTCGATCTGCTCCCACCCAGGGGTTGCGTAGAGCTGTTCCAGCGCCGCCTCGTAGGCCTGGCTGCGGGCCTCGACGGCCGCCGTGAGCCGCGCCGCGTAGGCGTCTTCCAGGACCTTGGTGTGCTGGTCGATGGCCGGCAGCTCGCGGAAGAAGGTCTCGCGGGCGATCAGGTCCGCGAGCGCGTCGGCGTGCTCGCGGTCGGCGTCGGTTACATCCGGCTCGCCTTCGAGGAATGGCCAGGTCTGATCGAGCGCGGTGCGTGCCCGCCCGAGGTCGAACAGCGCCGTCTCGGTGAGCGCGCCATCGAGTTCCGCGGTGCGCTTGATGGCCTCCTTGAGCTCCTGGTGGCAGCCGGTGAAGGCCTTCAGCGCCTGGCAATCGCGCTGACGTCGGAAGCCGACGATGTTGTTCAACGCGGCTTGCAGGATCTCGGTGCCGGGGAGACCGTGGGTCGCGAGCCGTTGGGAGGCGTCCCGCATGCCCTCCTCGAAGCCCTCGGTGGTCTCGCGAATGGCACTGGCAATGACGTTCTCCTCCAGCTCCTGGATCTCTTTGCCGAAGCAGGTCTTGAAGGCTTCCGCCGCGTCGATGTAGTCGGTGAACTCGCAGTCCGTGGTGCGCGGGCGGAACGAGGATTGGCGGAACAGGTTGTTGTTGGTGAAGGTGGTGCGGGCCTCCAGGGACAGAGCGGATTCGATGACCTGGCCCTTGCTGGTGGCCTCGATCTTCCCGGCGCGCAGCAGAGCGACGACCAGCAGGCGGACGACGTCGAACTCCCAGCCGAAGGGTTCCTTGGCGAACTCGTCGGCGAGGTAGCGGCCGCTGGCGGTCTCACCGTAGCTGGTTCGGTTATCGATGCGCGACAGGACCTCGGCGAGGACGCCGTTGTCGGTGTTGATGACGGGCTTGCCGCCTTCGTCGCGGACCAGATGAAGGTCGGTGAAGACGGGTGTCAGGCCACGCAGGTTCTCGGTGGTGAGCAGCGCATCGAGGTCCTGCTTGGTGACCCGCGCGGCGGCCTCGCCGAAGCGGTCGAAGACGTCCGGAAGCGCTTGGGACAGGACCTTGGCGGCCGTGCGACCAACGTCGGCGGCGCCCTCCTCCGGGCTGCGGTCGTTGCCACGGAAGAAGATGGTGCCGTTGAGCAGGGCCTGCCTGATCAGCCGGCGCAGCTCGTCTTGGTGGCGCCGCTGGCGGAGCTTCTCCTCGGCCACCAGGGCGGTCTCGTCCTTGGTTTGGGCGCCGCGCTCTTTGCGCGAGAGGATTTCCTTGGAGCGGAACAGCTCGACGGTCTCGCGGTCGATGGCGTCGTCGAGGGCCGCGACCCAGAACACGGACTTGGTCTCGGTCTGGCTGCGCTTGCGGAATTCCTCGATGGTGTCGAGGAGCTCCTGGCCCGCGTTGGCGACATCGACATGGAACGGGATGTCGCCATCGGTGACCAGGCGACCTCCGAGATAGAGCCCCGCCTTGAACTGCTTGACGTCCAGCAGCGAATGGGTCGGCTGCGGTTGCCAAAGCCCGGTGACGACCTCGGCGTGCAGGCGGCTGACGTCGCCGGGTTTCGGGGTGAGCCCGGTGCGTTGGCGCTCCCAGTCGTCTTCCGCTGGCGTCGGGATGCGGTAGCCGTCGTCACCGTGGCGGACCATCAGCCCCTTTTCCAGGGCTTGCAGTGCCTGGCGGACCTCGGCCAGCCGGGAGTCGGCGTCGATGGCCGGATGCAGCGCCGCGGCAATGTTCTCCGCGGTACGGTGGATGCTGCGCACGTATTGCAGCAGGCAGATGGCCTTGGCGACAGGCTGGGCGAGCGGATGCTCGATCTTGTTGCCGATATTGTCGATCTTGGCGCGGATCTCGCTGCCGATGTTTCCGGAGACCAGGTCGTAGATCTGATCGGCCCGCGCGAGGGCGCCGATGGGCGCGTTGGCCAGATCCACATCCCGGTGAATCAGCAACTGCTGGGCGAGCTTGATGATGGTGCGGTTGGCTCCGCCCACGTGCTTGCTGGCACCGCCCTGGGTGCGCAGCCCGGAGACGATCTGGATGATCAGGTCGATCTGGTACGGGAGCAGTGGATAGAGGTCGATGAAGGATTCGGTGGTCAGCTCCGGGAGCCTGATGTCGGCGGTGATGCGGGTGTTGTCGGTCAGTCGCCCGCGGTGTTGGGTGAACCGCTCGCGCAGCAGTGCCTCGGCCTCGGCGTTCTTGGAGAGGACTCGCTTGCTGGTGACCTCTGAGATGTCCGACGGCTCTAGGTGGACCTGGAGCGGGAAGCGATCCATCAGGCGCGCCAGCTCGACGCGGCGATCGTCGAGACCGCCGACAAGCTCGCTGAGCTTCTCCTGGGAGGTGACGACCACCCATAGCTTGCCGCGGCCGATGCGCCCGAGGTTCTGCACGACGGCCTGGAGGTCCAGCATCTTCTGGACATCCCGAGCGACGAACTGGCCGACCTCATCGACGACGAAGAGCAGTGTCTTGCCCGGCCTGCGCCGGGCCATCAGCTCCATGCCGCGCCTGGCAAGATCGCCGGGGGTGATGTCGGCGCGCCGCATGGCCGATTCGCGCCAACTGTCGGCTGTGGTGTAGGTCGCGGGATCGAGCTCGTGCATCACGCGGCTCGCCTGTTGCACGGCGATGGCGATCTTGCCCTTCTCGTGGTCCCAGTCCTTGTCGAAGATCTCCTGGTACTTGGCTTTGAAGGCGTCGAGTCGGCCTTCCTCCTCCAATGTAATCTCCAGCTCCGAGAGATCGAGATCGCGTGCGTAACCCAGGCTCTGGAGGAAGAGCCGGTACATGATCTCGGTGATGCTCTGGTTGCCGGTGCGGATGCCCCGGTCGGTGGAGACGTCGAAGATCACCGCCTCGGTGGGGATTTGCTCGCTGATGTTCTTGAGCAGTACCTGGATCTGCGGGTCGCCGCAGCGTTGGCCGAGCAGCTCGCCGGCGCCTTGGCCTAGGATGTTACGGTTCGCGAGGCCGAGTCCCAGGTACTTCGCGAAGCTCGACTTACCGGAGCCGAAGAAGCCGGAGACCCAGACGGCGATGCCCTCGTTGGGCTTCTGCCAGGTGGTCTGGTAGTGGTCGAAGACCTCGCGGAAGTGGGCGCGGATCGAATCGGTGACGACGTATTCTCGGAGCTCATCACGGATGATGGTCTCGTCGGCCTGGTCGACCTTGATGACCTCCTCGATGCGGCGATCGATGTCGCTGGCAAACAGTTCCTTGATGGTCTCGGCGGTCATTTTTCTCGTCCTCAGTAGATCTTCGGCCGGTAGTTGTGCTCCGCGTCCAGCACGCCCATGAACCGCAGGCCAGCGGCTCCGTCGAGGAGGCCGGGATAGAACAGCACCGCGGGCACATGCAGCTTGCCCTTGAGCTGTTCGAGGAGCGCGGAGGTGCGATACATGGGAAAGAGCGCACCGGCACGGACGATGAAGACCACATCGCGCTTTGGGTCGGCGTCCTCCGGTACGCGGCGCGCGACCAGATCGTCGAGCGGCTGGTACTCGCTGAGGATCTGGAAGATGGTCTCCACGGTGGCGTCCAGGCCGACGGATTCCTCGGCCTCAGCGAGGGCCTCCGGCCCCATGCACTCGGCTTCGAGCGCTCCGCTCAAGACTTCGGCCAGCGAGATGACCGTTACGCGCTTGCCGATCTGCTCCAGGCGGGTGCGCAGCAAGGCGGTCTCCTGGCGGACGGCGAACTCGTCTTCCGGCGGGTAGCGGAAGATGGCGTAGGGCATGTCATGGTAGGCGCTGATCTGCTGTCTGGGATCGGGTAACCGCAGTGCCGGCTCTAGCTGCCGAGTCAGGCGCTCTCTCCAGTCGGGCATCAGTGCAGCTCCTTGGCAAAGTCGGCTGCCGATGCGGCGGGCAGCTTGATCTGGGCGAGTGATCCGGCGACTTCGTATTCGAGCCGGCGGAACTGGTGCAGACGCAGCAGCTCACGCTCGACGTCTTCGGCACCCATCAGAAACATGCGCCAGTCCTCGGCGTCGATGACGCGCCGCGCGTTTGCGTCGCGGTCCATCATGGCGTGCACGAGGTAGAGGAAGCTCTCTTCCGGCAGGTGGTAGGAGGCGAACTCGCGGGTCTGGGTACCTTGCAGGAGCCCGAAGTCTGTTGCGATGCGCAGCAGCCCGGAACCGACCCGCTTGAGCGTCGATTCGCTCCAGCGTCCGGACCAGGTGATGCCCCTTTCCTTGGTCAGTGCCCGCAGATAAGGAAAAACGTCCTCGGCGCGCAGACGGTACGCCCCGGCGGTGAATTGGGGGTAGAGCCAGTGGACGAGAAAGTCCCGGACCAAGAACTCGTCGCGGGTCATGTGGTAGAGCAGGAGCGGCTTCCAGACCTTGCGGTCACACCCGGCCTTCGCCAGATCCGCTAGGGCCCGGTCGCGGCCCGCAGGGTCGAAACGGCGGTTGAGTGCCTTGGCCACGTTCAGCGCCCAGCTCGTGCTGGGTGCGCCCATCGTGTTTTTTTCTCTGGCGCGCCTGAGATTCTCGAACTTCGAGAGACCGTAATCCCAGTCTT
This sequence comes from uncultured Thiohalocapsa sp., assembly GCA_964524185.1. Taxonomy (GTDB): domain Bacteria; phylum Pseudomonadota; class Gammaproteobacteria; order Chromatiales; family Chromatiaceae; genus Thiohalocapsa. Next base: position 18,533 of record CAZGCI010000001.1, read on the forward strand.
GGAAGACAGCGTAGGTCTCGCCGATCAATGAGCCCTTGACGATGGTGAACGAGGAAACGACGTTGGATCGCGCTTCCATGCTCAGCCCTCGAGGCGGGCGTAGGGGATCGCCGGGCTGCCCTTCTCTCCACGTGCGAAGCCGGCGGCCAGGAGGGTGATGACATCGTCGTTGGGTTGATGGGTGCCAGGCAAGGGAACCGATCGACCCTCGGCCGAGCGGCGCAACTTGCCGACCGCGTCGAGGTGCGTCTGGTCGACGAGGCCGAAGCCGCTGAGCGCCGAGAGGAGATCCTTGCTTACCGGCGCGGCCAGCTCCTCGAAGAACGGCAGCCACTCAGCGCCTTGGTCGAGCCAGTCCTGCCACTGCTCGTCGAACTGGTCCTCGACCTCCGCCGGCAGGTTCCAGAGCGTCATGCAGCCCGGCGGATCGAAGCGCTCATGGCAGCGGCTCCTGGCAACAGCGAACGCGATTCGCGCCTGCGTGAAATAGTGTGTGGACGGGAAGCCGCGGTTGAGCACCAGCGCGCCATGGCGGCCGAGAATACCCTTTGTATTCCACCAAGCCGCGGCATCCATCTCGCCCTGGCGGGCGACGACAAGACGCAATTTGAGTAGGCGTTCTAGATCGATCTCGGGTGTCGTAGTAGCCACTTCAGCTTCCCACGGTCCGTTGGCCGTGTTGGTGGCGCCGTCACCGATAGAAACCGATCTCCGCGACGCAGAGCTCCGCCTGCATCTCGCGGCCGATGGCGACCAGGCCGAGGCGCTTGAGACGCGTGGTGTCGAGGGCGGGCACGAGACGGTGGGGGGTGAACGCGGTGAAAGGCAGGCGGACCTCCTGCCAGGTGTCGCCGGCGACGAAGTCCGCTCGGTAGGACTGCCAGGGCATGGTGGTGGCGGCGGTCTTGAGATGGACGTTGTAGGTCTCACCGTTGCCCTGCACGATGAGCCGCACGCCGGTGAAGGCGCTGGCGTCCAGCTGGCCGCCCGGCGCGAGATCCAGGTTTACCTGCACGAAGCCGCCGTTGTTATCCAGGCTGACGTCGCCGCTCATACAGAGCGCAGGCCGCCCGTCCAGCGTCTGGTACTGCATGTGTGCGATCGACACACCGCCCATGACTTGGTCCGTCACCAGGCGCCACGGGGTGCCGAGGAAGGAGCGTCCGTCGGTGTTGCCGAAATCGTCGATTAAGCCGTCGGACCCGGCGGCGCCGGTGCTCGCAGAGAAAACGGTGGTCATGGCAAGGATGAAGCTAGCTCGTTTCATGTGTTCAGTGTGCACGAGCCGCTGGGGGCTGTCACTCGCGCAGCGGCGTCGCTTGCGTATGGACCGCCAGCCGGTCAACACCCGCTGATGCGCTCGAGCCACTGGAGCAGTTGCGCCCACTCCATCAGCGTCCCCGGCCCGCCGGGCGTCGTGCTGCAGAACGCGGGGAGCGTCATGCCTGTGCCGATGGGTGGCCAGGGCGGGGGCGGCTGCTGCCAGCCGCCGTCGGCATGGCGCATGTGGCTGCGGTCGCTCGCAAAGCTTGCCCGATAGTCATCCGCCGGCACGACCCTGAACAGCGGGGTTAGATCCGGCGGCAAGAGCTCGATGAAGGGGAAGGTGCCGGCGAGCCAAGCCGGGGCCGACACCGGCAAGCCGAGGCGCGTGTCGAGATCCCAGATGCGTGCCCGGCTGTCGAGCACCACGACGTGGTAGTCCCACCAGCAGAGCTGCCCGGGCGCCACCGCCCGCTGTGCCGCGAGCGGGAGGGCGCCGCAGTGGCTCAAGCTGAACATCACCCAGCGCGAGCCGGGGCCCAGAGCGGGCTCTGCGCAGAGCCACCAGGCGTTTTCCTCGCAAAAGAACGGCTGGTAGCGCAAGCGGGTGCTGTGCGCGTCGGTGTTGGCGGATGTGGTCGGCGGGATCACGGGTAAGCGGGCTCGGGCCGGCAACGGGGGGGTGATGGGACAGGCGCAGGGCCCGCTGCCGGTGTGGGGCGGGCCGCGTCACGACCCGGGGGCAGGCGCACGCCGCTGCTGGGCCGCTGGGTGCCGCGGCGGCGTTTGAATCCGCGGATGCTGCGGTTACACTCTGACGTCTTCATCTCCGCGCACATGGCCGAGGTTCCTTTCGTGGTCGCACCCAAGCCCAATTTCCGTCGCATCGAGCGGCTGCCGCCCTACGTCTTCAACATCGTCAACGAGTTGAAGGCCGCGGCCCGGGCCCGGGGCGAGGATATCATCGACTTCGGCATGGGCAATCCAGACCAGCCCACGCCACAACACATCGTCGACAAGTTGACCGAGGCGGCCGTCCGCCGCGATACGCACCGCTATTCCGTCTCCCGCGGTATCCCGCGACTGCGCCGGGCCATTGCGCGGTGGTATGCGGAGCGCTACGACGTCGCCCTGGACCCGGCCACCGAGGCCATCGTCACCATCGGCTCCAAAGAAGGGCTGGCGCACCTGGCGCTGGCCACCATGAGTGCGGGCGACACGGTGCTGGTGCCGAACCCCGCCTATCCCATTCATCCCTATGGCTTCATCATTGCCGGCGCCGACGTGCGCCACGTGCGCCTGACACCGGAGGTGGACTTCTTTCAGGAGCTGGAAGACGCCATCCAAAGCTCCTGGCCGCGGCCGAAGATGTTGGTGCTCAACTTTCCGGGTAATCCAACCACAACCTGCGTGGAGCTTGACTTCTTCGAGCGCGTGGTGGACATCGCTCGCGAGCACGGCATCTGGGTGGTGCACGACCTGGCCTACGCGGACATCGTCTTCGACGGTTACACGGCGCCGTCCATTCTGCAGGTACCCGGCGCAAAGGAACTGGCCGTGGAGTTCTTCTCCATGTCCAAGAGCTACAACATGCCGGGCTGGCGCATCGGCTTCATGTGCGGCAATGCGGACCTGGTCGCGGCGCTGGCGCGCATCAAGAGCTACCTAGACTACGGGACGTTTACGCCCATCCAGGTGGCCGCCATCCACGCGCTGGAGTCATCCCAGCAGTGTGTCGCCGACATCCGCGCCATGTACCAGCGGCGGCGGGATTGCCTCTGCGAGGGCCTGAACGATGCCGGCTGGGCGGTGCGCAAGCCCAAGGCCACCATGTTCGTTTGGGCGCGCATCCCTGAGCAGTATCGGCAAATGGGCTCGCTGGAGTTTTCCAAAAAGCTCCTGCGCGACGCCAAGGTGGCCGTGTCGCCGGGGATCGGTTTTGGTGACTACGGCGACGACCACGTCCGCTTCAGCCTGATCGAGAACGAGCACCGCACCCGCCAAGCGGTGCGCGGCATCAAGCAGATGTTTCGCGAGGATGCCCGTGCCGCCGGGCGCGACGACCCCACCGACGCGACCGCGGGCGAGGCGGTCGCACATGCCGAGTCCCAGCCGGCCTGATGCCGACGGCGCCCAGCCGATGCCCGGTGCGTCGCGCGGGCCTAGACGAACGATACGAGGACAGACGATGGAACCGGTGAACATCGGACTTCTGGGGCTCGGCACCGTCGGCGGCGGCACCGTGACGGTGCTGACTCGCAACGCCGCGGAGATCGCCCGTCGCGCCGGGCGCGGCATCCGGATCGCCCATGCCGCCGCGCGCAGCTATGACCCCGAGCGCATCGAAGGGCTCGAGGCCATCGGCCGCATCGGCGACGACGCCTTTGCGGTTGTAGACGACCCCGCCGTGGACATCGTCATCGAGCTCATCGGCGGTTACTCGCCGGCACGGGACCTCGTACTGCGCGCCATCGCTAACGGCAAGCACGTGGTCACCGCCAACAAGGCGCTCATTGCGCTGCACGGCAACGAGATCTTCGCTGCAGCCCAGGAGCGCGGCGTCACCGTCGCCTTTGAGGCCGCCGTGGCCGGCGGCATCCCCATCATCAAGGCGTTGCGCGAGGGACTGGCGGCGAATCACGTCGAGTGGATCGCGGGCATCATCAACGGCACCGGCAACTTCATCCTGACGGAGATGCGGGACAAGGGCCGCGATTTCGCCGACGTGCTCGCCGAGGCCCAAGCCCTCGGCTATGCGGAGGCCGATACCACCTTCGACGTCGAGGGCATCGACGCCGCCCACAAGCTGACCATTCTAGGCTCGCTGGCCTTCGGCATCCCGTTGCAGTTCGACAAGACCTTCACCGAAGGCATCGGTGGTATCCAGGCCCAGGACGTGGCTTACGCTGGTGCGCTTGGCTATCGCATCAAGCATTTGGGCATCGCTCGGCGCGCGGCGAACGGCATCGAGCTGCGTGTGCATCCGACCTTGATCCCACAGCGTCGCCTCATCGCTAACGTTGACGGGGTCATGAACGCGGTGTTGGTGAAGGGCGACGCCGTGGGGCCGACGCTCTACTACGGCGCCGGTGCCGGCGCCTTGCCCACGGCCTCCGCCGTGGTGGCCGACGTGGTGGACGTGGTCCGGGTGCTCACCACCGACCCCACCAACCGCGTACCGCACCTCGCCTTTCAACCGACGGAGCTGGCGGATACGCCCGTGCTGTCGATGGACGACGTGGAGACGGCCTACTATCTGCGCCTGAGCGCGTTGGATCGCCCCGGCGTCATGGCCGATATTGCCGGCATCTTGGGTCAGGAAGGCATCAGTATTGAGGCTATCCAACAAAAAGAGCCCGCCCCAGGAGAGACCCACGTGCCGCTCATCATGCTCACCCATCGCGTGCGCGAGTCGTGCATGAACCAGGCGTTGGCGCGCATCGAAGCGCTGGGCACGGTGCAGGGCGACACGGTACGCATCCGTATGGAAGCGCTGGCGGGCTGAGGGCCGGGGTCTGCCGCGCCGGCGTTCGGGAAAGGGCCGGGTCAGTACCAGTACCAGGGGCCGTAAGGCAAACCTGGACGACCCCATGGGCCAACGCCCCAACGGTACGAGGGATCCCACGGCCAGGGGTCTGGATACCGAGACCAGCGCGCGGAGGGGGCTGGCACCGGCCATAGATGCGAGCCGATAACCGCCACTACGGGGTAGCGGTACGGATACTCACCGACCGGTCGCGTCTCGACGCCGACCAGCGTGCCCAAGACCGTCAGCAGACGCGGCTGCGTATATCGGGCGGGGTCCAGGAAGCTGTTGAAGCGGGCGATGAACCGTCCGTCGGCGGCTGTTTCGGCGGGCGGGTCGGGCTCTGGCCTGCCGGCGGCGTCCAATGGCCATGCCAACACTTCGACGTCCGTGCTCTCCGGTCCGTTGCGGACCGCGAGTATGCGCCCGCCCCAGCGGACCCGGGTGCCGGCGTGGTGCTCCGGCGCTGCTCGCGCTTCGCTCGGCGTCAGCACCAAAGGCCCCGATGTGCGGATCTCCGCCGGCATCTGAGTTGCGCAGCCGGTGAGCAGTGAAGCCAGTACGCCAAGCAGTAGTCTGAGCAGCCGCGGGCCGTCCCGGCTCGGCCGCCACAGGCGACTGTCTGCGCTGGAAGCGCTGCCGCTGCTGAGTTGATGTGTGTCGACTTTCATCGGGTACGAAAGTGTCCGGCAATCGCCCGAGCACACATGGAGCTCGAACGCAAAAAAGCCGGCGCAGGGCCGGCTCGGGCTGTGCTTGGCGCACGAGCCGGTCCGCAGCGTCCTAGTAGCCGCCTTTGCGGTGTACCTCCGGTAAGCCGGCGATTTTCGTGCCTTGCTTGGTGGGCGCCAGCGGGAAGAGCTTATAGACATCCTTGCTCGAGGGTTTGCTGCCCCAGAGCTTGCCCATGTCCTTAAGCAACTGGCGCTCCATGGGCTGATTTTGGTTATTGCCGATGTACTCGTCACGCAGGTACTTGATGATGTCCCAGTGCTTGTCGGTGAGCTCGATGCCCTCGGCTGCCGCCAGCACTTTGGCTACGTCTTCGTCCCAGGCGGTGTGGTCGGTGAGATAACCGGATTCTGTGGTCTCGATGGTCTTGCCGTTGACTTCGATCGACATGGTATTGGGGCTCCTCTCGTCATCGCCGGCGGCGGCAGGATGTCGTCTGCGGCCGGCGCTTTTTTCAACAGTCTTGTTGCGGGATGTTTGCCACGACACTGGACGCATACCGCCGCTCTTGCGCTGAGCGCCCGGCCCCTCTATCCGCGGGATGCGGATGACCGGCACGCAGTATCACGACTCCCTAATATTAGTGAGCTTTGCCAGCCAAGTCATCTACTTGTCGCGTCCGCACGGGGAGCGCCGATCGATCGGACCGTCCCGCGCGGGGCAGCAGGGCCAAGCCAGCGCGATCTCACGGGGAGGGTTTGTGCACGGCGTCGATGCCCTTGTGTGGAATGAAGATGCCGCACCCCATGAGCCGATGCGGTCCGAGCCCCTGCTGCTGCAGCCGCAGCGATTCCTCAGGCTTGAGGTCGGCTAGCAGGAGGCTGCGCGTCGCGATGGGCCCGTCGGGCGTACTCAGGTCTGTCTGCTTGCCACACAAAGCCTTGCGTACGCGCACGTCGAGCTGGGCTTTCAACGTCTCAGCGGCCCAGCGCAGGAAGGCATCCTCATCAAGCCCAGCCGGATCAAGATCAGCCGGTGCGGAGACATAGCGGGCAAAGAGTGTGGTCTCTTTGCTCAACCGGCGGGGCTTGCCAGTGCCCACCGACAGCTTTGAGTCGCCGATGCGATAGGTGTGCCCCTCGAGTGCATGCTTGAGATCCGCCACGCGCTCTTCAGGCACGCGGATGCTGAGCTTTGTGCGTCGCGAGAGCAAGAGCTCCTCATCCACCGAGTGACTTGGACGCTCCCACCCGTTCTGCGAGCCAGCGACGTGGATGGTGTGAATCGCGGCCTCCGCCGTGGCGAGCCAAGGCACCGCTTCGAGCAGGGCGCGACTGAGTGCGTAGGCGTGGTCAACTGGCAGTGCGCGGCATTGCAGCGCAAACAGCACGTCCACGACGTCGTCCGCGCCGTTAGGTTCGGTGGCGTCGTCGTCGTCCTGCCAAAACATGGGGGTTGTCACGTTTTTCATTGGAAAGCGTCGTCAGTCTCAGCACCCGCGGCGACATCGGTATCGCGCCGGGCTCGCGCTACAGGCGCCGCAAGGAACGGTCGCCCGAGCACGGAGTTGTAACCCGCCTGGAGATCACGCCGGGAGCCTCGCCTGCAGGGCATCGCGGTCGAACCACCATTGGTCTTGCACCAGGACGTCGACGACGTTACGCAGCCGCACCAAGAATTTCTCCGGCTCCCGGAGTTCAAGGCGGTCCCGCCAAAGGTCGAAGGCCGATTGGGTATCCACGTCGCTGTGCCGCCGCGCCACGTTCGCCAGGAGCTGCGACGTGAAGAACACCAGGTTGTCCCGTTGTGTGCCCGCAGCGCGCACGTCGGCCAAGAAAAGTGCGGTTGTGGCCGCAACCGCCGCGCCATCCGCGTCATCGGGTGTTTCATCCACGACGTGATTTAACAACTCGATGGCGAGCTCGACATCGATGGGGTAGGTGACGGCCAGCCAGATGCCTTGGCCGAGGGCGGCTAAAGAGTCCGGCTGTTCCGCGCGGAAAAGTACGTCGCAGCAGTCCGCTGCCAATTCAAACTGCTCCGCGTCCAGAAACGTGTCGAACGCCTCGCGTCCCAGTGTCCAGGCCTGCTCGCCGCGCCCCAAGCCAACCAGGGCCCGGGCCATTTGCAGCTTAGCGTCGGCAAGACGGTGCGTGTCGGCTCCAATCCGCTGCAACGTCTCGAAGTCCTCTTGCAAGGCGAGTAGGTGCGATTCTAGTGCGGCCTCTTCGGCGCCTTGCCGGCCGATGGAGTCCGCCGCAGTGTCGGACAAGCGAGTGGTGATGTCGTAAGCCTTCATGGATTTCGCCAGTTAGAGATTGGCCTGCATGCGCGCTGAACTCGGGTAGGAGATGGGGTGGATTGAGTAAATCCCTGACCGCTGAGACGAGACCGGCGCCGTTGTCAGCGGATCAGGCCGCTGAACGCGGCCTCTAGTCGGTCCTCCCAGTCCTCGGGGGTGTCGGGGTAGGGTGGCTTGACATCCATCCGGAAGAAGCGCTCGCCAGTGCGGGCTTCGTCTTGCACCGCCTCCTGGAGCGCCGAAAAGGTCTCGATGTCTTTGCGTGAGACGAGGATTTCACTAAGTTTCAACATGCTTGCGTTCCCGCCTGTAGGCGTGCCCTTGTTTCGAGGAATGCGTCGGCAAAGATGTGGCGCCCTGCCGCGGCCTAAGCCGTAAGTGCCGACACGCACGTCGGATAAGGACCTGCGAGGGCGGAAGTGCGCGCTGGCCGGAGTTCCGGACGCGGTGGGGCGACGTTGAGCCGCCGGCTGCCTGCTCGGGAGGTATGTCGGCTGGCCGGGCGGCACCCTGGCCCGGCAGGAACTTCTTCGCGCTTGGCCTGTCCGCCTGCGGCTTCGGCGAGATGTGCTGTCGAATCGCGGGGAATGCAACGCGGCGATCGGGACTCTGGCCTCTCCGCGTGGGGCTGAAATCAGTGAGTGTGAATATTAGAAACCGTTGACATAATTGACAGAATTGGGCACTCTTTCGGGTCGTTTGCCCGACACGGCACAGACGGGCGTCAGCGCTCTCAAGCGTCAGCAACAATGCGCGTCGGTCAACTATCTCCAAAGGGATAGGCGGGATGCCGGCCTTACCTCCCGAACGTGGAGTGTCTCGGAGCTCACCCGCCGGCTATAGTGCGGCCCGACATGCAGGCTACCTGGCTTAGCCGGCCACTCAGCCCTCAGCCCTCAGCTCTGTGGCCACCGCCCGCCGGGACGAATTCAACCTCAATGGTGTGACCGAACCAGGGCAGCCTGGACTCGCGCAACCTGACCTCTACGGGAGACTTAGCAACATGGCGATCGACAAGCACCAGACACCGATGCTCGATCAGTTGGAAGATGGCCCCTGGCCGAGCTTCATTTCCGGCATTAAGCGCCTGCGCGACGAACACGGCGACACGCGCATCAACGAAGTTACCAACGACTTGCTCGGTCAGCTGGAGCACTCCTACGAAACGCGCAAGGGGTACTGGAAGGGCGGCACCGTGTCTGTGTACGGCTACGGCGGCGGCATCATCCCGCGGTTCTCGGAAGTCGGTAAAGCCTTCCCCAAGTCGCGTGAGTTTCACACTCTCCGCGTGCAGCCGCCTGCGGGAAACCACTACACCACTGCAATGCTGCGACAGCTGGCAGACAGCTGGGAGAAGCACGGCTCGGGTCTGGTGACCTTCCACGGCCAGACTGGCAATATCATGTTCATCGGCGCCGACACTCAGTCGACGCAGCACTTCTTCGATGAGATCAACGAGTACGGTTGGGATCTCGGCGGAGCCGGCCCGTGCGTGCGGACGGCCATGTCCTGCGTCGGCGCTGCCCGCTGCGAGATGTCTTGCACCAATGAGCTGAAGGCGCACCGCATGCTGGTGAATAACTTCACCGACGATGTACACCGCCCGGCGCTCCCCTACAAATTCAAATTCAAGGTGTCTGGCTGCGCCAACGACTGCCAAAATGCCATTGAGCGCTCCGACTTCGCGGTCCTTGGAACTTGGCGCGACGACATGAAGGTCGATCAGGATGAAGTGAAGGCCTACGTGAAGGCGAAGGGTCGGCAATACATCATCGACAACGTCGTTACTCGGTGCCCAACCAACGCCCTGTCCCTCAACGACGACGATACCCTGAACGTTAACAACCGCGACTGCGTCCGCTGCATGCACTGCCTGAACGTCATGCCAAAGGCGCTGCATCCTGGGGACGACAAGGGTGTAACCATCCTCATTGGCGGGAAGCGCACACTGAAGATTGGTGACCTGATGGGCACCGTCATCGTGCCGTTCAGGAAGCTCGAAACCGAGGAAGACTACGAGGAGATGGTGGAGCTCGCAGAGAACATCATCGACTTCTGGGCGGAGAATGGCCTGGAGCACGAGCGCTGCGGTGAGATGATCGAGCGCATCGGCCTAGCCAACTTCCTCGACGGTATCAACGTCGATCCCGATCCGAACATGCTGAGTCATCCGCGCCAGTCCTCGTATGTCCGCATGGACGGCTGGGACGAGGCCGCGGAAGAGTGGTTCGAGAAGCAGGCGGAGAAGGCCGCAGGCTAGCCTGGGCTCACGAAGAGATCGGCGCGCGGCGCTTTCACCAAGACATTGAGCGGCGCGCGTCGTTTTCTTTCGCCGAGATCGATTAGCACCTAACTGTTTTCTAATTTACTGGAGGACTATCGATGGCCAAAGACATGCGTGAGCCCATCGAATCCGGTTGCCCGGATCCGTGGCAGTACATGCATCCGGTGATGCGCAAGAATTTTGGGCAATGGAAATACCATGAGCATCCGCGGCCTGGCGTTCTTCGGCACGTGGCCTACAGCGGGGATGAGATCTGGACCGTCAAGTGCGGCACCCAGCGTATTCTCGATGTCTTCACGCTGCGCAAGCTGTGTGACATTGGCGACCAGTATGCCGACGGCTACGTGCACTTCACCCTGCGCTCGAACATCGAGTACATGGTCACAGATGAGTCCCGGGTGCAGCCCCTGATCAACGTGCTGGAGGATGCGGGCTTTATCGTCGGCGGGACGCAGAACTCCGTCACCATGATTTCGCATACCCAGGGCTGGCTACACTGCGACATCCCCGGCACTGACGCCTCCGGTGTCGTGAAGGCGATGATGGACGAACTCATCGATGAGTTCCGCAACGCCAACATGCCGAATCGTGTGCACATCACGACGTCCTGCTGCCAGATCAACTGCGGCGGCCAGGGTGACATCGCGATCAACGTCCAGCACACCAAGCCGCCGAAGATCAACCACGACCTGGTCGCCAATGTGTGCGAACGCCCGTCGGTGGTGGCCCGCTGCCCAGTCGCCGCCATCCGGCCGGCCATGGTCAACGGCAAGCCGTCGTTGGAAGTCGATGAGCGTAAGTGTATCTGCTGCGGCGCGTGCTACCCGCCCTGCCCGCCCATGCAGATCAACGACGCCGAGCACACCAAGCTGGCCATTTGGGTGGGTGGTAATCACTCCAACGCCCGCGGCAAGCCGACCTTCCAAAAGTTGGTCGCCGCCGGCATCCCAAACAATCCGCCGCGCTGGCCCGAGGCCACCGCGATCGTCAAGCGGATCTTGAAGGCGTACAAGGAGGGCGCCCGTGACTGGGAGCGGATCAACGAGTGGATCGAGCGCATCGGCTGGCCGCGTTTCTTCGAAGAGGTGGAGCTGCCGTTTACCAAATATCACATCGATACCTGGCGCGGCTCCCGGGCCAGCTTCAACAGCTCGTCCTACATCCGCTTCTGAGGCCGGCACCGGCCCGGTGCCGGTGAGATGTTTCGGTCAGCGCGCGGCAACCCGCTGCCGGTCCCTCACCGGCCCGGGTTGGCCGCTACCACTTCGAGGTCGCTATGAAATTTGCTATCCAAGTCAACGAAGGACCGTATCAGCATCAGGCATCGGACACGGCGTATCACTTCGCCAAGGCGGCATTGGAGAAGGGCCACGAGATCTTTCGCGTGTTTTTCTACCACGACGGTGTCAACAACGCGACGCGGCTGACGACCCCACCCCAGGATGATCGCAACGTCGTTGAGCGCTGGGCGGAGTTGGCGGAGCAACATGGTCTCGATATGGTCGTCTGCGTGGCCGCCGCCCAGCGCCGCGGCATGGTCGACGAGGGCGAAGCGAAACGCAACGGCAAGGACGCGACAAATATTCGCGAGCCATTTCGGATCTCCGGACTCGGCCAGCTGGTCGAGGCGGCTATCCAATCGGATCGCCTGGTCGTCTTCGGCGACTGATCGACAGGGGGCATTGTCATGTCGGAAACCATCAAGCAATTTTTGTATCTGAACCGCAAGGCGCCCTACGGCACCATCTACGCGTGGGAGTCATTGGAGGTCGTGCTGATCGGCGCGGCGTTCGATCAGGACGTCAGCCTCGCCTTTGTGGACGACGGCGTGTACCAGCTCACTAAGGGCCAGGACACCGCTGGCATCGGCATGAAGAATTTCTCCGCGACCTACGCCGCCCTCGGCGACTACGAGGTCAAGAAGATTTTTGTCGAGCAGGAATCCCTAGATGAGCGTGGCCTGACCCTCGATGACCTCCAGCACCTGGTGTGGGAGGACGAGGACGAAGACTACGCCGAAAAGGACTCGATCAGGCTCGTCTCCCGGGCGGAGATGACCGCCATCATGGACGACGCCGACGTCGTCTTCAGTTTCTGACTGCGGATCGCGCGAGGACAACCATGAGCACGCTCCACACCGTCAATAAATCGCCCTTCGAGAAGTCGTCGTTGGACGCCTGTCTGGCGCATGCCAGCGCCGGCGCCAGCGTTCTGCTACTGGAAGACGGCGTCTACGCCGCCGCCAAGGGCACGTCCCTCGAGCCGCGCATGAAACAGGCGCTCGATTCGGTCAAGCTATTCGTGCTGGGGCCGGACCTGGTGGCGCGCGGGCTGTCCGAAGACCGCGTCATCGACGGCGTTAGCGTCGTAGACTATGCGGGCTTCGTGGATCTGACCGCGGAGAACGATAAAGTCCAAGCCTGGCTGTAACACCAACAACCTTTCACAGGAGCATCACCATGCCAATCGAAGTCAACGGCAAGACCTTCGAGACCGACGAAGAGGGCTACCTCGCCAACATCAACGACTGGGAGCCTGGCGTTGCCGATGTCATGTCCAAGGAAGACGACTTGGAGCTGACGGACGAGCACTGGGACATCATCAACTACCTGCGTGAGTACTACGAGGAGTACCAGATTGCGCCCGCCGTGCGTGTGCTCACCAAGGCTGTTGGCAAGAAATTCGGCAAGGACAAGGGCAACAGCAAGTACCTGTACGGGCTGTTCCCTTATGGCCCGGCGAAGCAGGCGTGCCGCTACGCCGGCCTGCCCAAACCGACCGGCTGCGTTTAACTCGATCGGCTTCGGCAGCTGGGGGCACGCAGTCGCGGTGTCGCCAGCTGCCCAGATTTCGATGCTTGATCGCCGCCCTTCCGGCGCAAGCGACACAGCCAGCGGGCGTCGCCATACGACGTCGCAGCCACTGCTGCAGACGTCCATCCCCATCCCCAGCCGCTGGCGAGAATGACAGCATCACCGAGGTTCCGTCGTCATGTCCTTCATCTCCAACATCTACGCCTACCTGTTTTACTTCGCGGCGTTTTTGTTGGTAGCCGGGCTGACGGCCAAGGTCTGGCAGTACGCACGGACGCCGGCACCGCTGAAGATCCCCACCACGCCTGCCCCCACGACCCGAACGGGCGTGGCCCTGAGGCTCACCCGTGAAGTGGTTTTTTTCGAAAGTCTGTTCCGTGGGAATAAGTGGATCTGGATCTTCGGCTGGATGTTCCATTTCGGCCTCTTCCTGGTGACGCTGCGCCATTTGCGCTACTTCATCGATCCCGTCTGGGCGCCAATCCAGTTCATCCAGCCCTTTGGTATCTACGGCGGCATCGCTATGGTGGTGGGGCTCGCGGGGCTTTGGGCGCGCCGGTTTCTTGTCGATCGCGTGCGTTACATCACGTCTTTGTCGGACCACCTCATCTTGGCGCTGCTTGTGGGGATTGGTTTGTCGGGTCTCTCGATGAGATTCCTATCGCACACCGACGTGATCCGGGTGAAAGAATTCTTCCAGGGGCTTTACGTCGGGGAGACCATGATCTTGCCCGCAGACCCACTCCTGCTCGTCCATCTGCTGCTGGTGGCAGTTTTGATGATCATCTTTCCGTACAGCAAGCTACTGCACATGCCGGGTTTGTTCTTCAGTCCATCGCGCAACCAGGTGGACAACCCGCGCGAGCGCCGGCACGTCGCTGCCTGGGCGCGTCGTTTAGAGCAATGACGGAGCGCTGTCAAACCCCAATCAACGGGACAAGCCGTCGGCCGTGCCGGCGCGTCGCACGGAACTATTTGCGACTCCCCCGGGCCTTATCCGGGGCGTGATCGGACGCACGGCGTCCTAACACACGAAACAAGGGCGCAAGACCCAGCTTCCGGAGAGAGTGAAACGATGGCCAAGGCCGATTTCGAAGTTCCCGTCCTGAAACAATACCCGGAGATCCCAGAGATCGAGCCGGGCATCATGGCTCATTCCTCCCCGTTCAAGTCCAAGCCAGAGTTCCAGGCCCCCTTGGGCTTCCCCGGCGAGCTCGTGGAAGACTGGCAGCGCAAAGCCATCGACAAGATGGATGACCTACTCGGTCGCTACCGGTCGCTGCGCGTCTATCTGGATTCCTGCGTCAAGTGCGGCTCTTGCACCGACAAGTGTCATTACTATCTCGGCACGCATGACCCTAAGAATATGCCCGTCGGGCGGCAGGACCTGATGCGGAAGGTCTACCGACGCTACTTCACCCTCGCTGGCAAGTACTTCCCAAAGCTCGTGGGCGCGGAGGACTTTACGGAAGAGGTTCTGCAGGACTGGTACAGCTATTTTCACCAGTGCTCCCAATGCCGACGGTGCTCGGTCTTTTGCCCGTACGGCATCGATACCGCCGAGATCTCCATGGCCGCGCGGGAAATCATGGATCATATCGGCGTTGGCCAGAAGTACTGTAACGAAATCATCGGCAAGGTCTTCAAAATTGGCAACAACCTGGGATTGCCAGGCCCTGCCCTCGCCGACACCCTCGAAGGTCTGGAGGAGGACGTTTACGACGACACGGGCGTCGAGGTGAAATACCCACTCGACCAGGCAGGCGCCGAAGTCCTACTCATCACGCCGTCTGCAGACTTCTTTGCCGAGCCGCACGTCGACGGGCTTATTGGCTATGGCAAGGTCTTCCACGAGGCAGGGGTCTCCTGGACGCTCAGCACGCATGCATCCGAGGCGGCCAATTTTGGCATGTTCATCGGTTCGTACGAAAACATGCGTCGCGTCGCGCTGCGCATTCGGGAGGCTGCCATCCAGCTCGGTGTCAAGCGCATCGTCTTCGGCGAGTGCGGACATGCCTGGCGCGTTGCTTACAGTTTCCTCAACACCCTGGCTGGCCCCTGGGATTTCCTAGATCAACGCTATCCGATTCCGCAGCACATCTGCGAATTCACCTACGATTTGATCCAGCAAGGGAAGCTGAATCTGGACAAGAGCCAGAACGACGACATGGTGCTGACCTATCATGATTCGTGCAACGTTGCCCGTGCATCACGGATGGGCGATCGGCCTGGAGGCCAGTTCGACATCCCGCGGGCCATCATCCGCGCTACCTGTAACCACTTCTATGACATGGATGAGGACACCATCCGCGATCGCACCTACTGCTGCGGGGGCGGTGGTGGCTTGCTGACAGACGACTTGATGGAGGTGCGGGTTAAGGGCGCGCAGCCTCGGGTCGAGGCACTGAACAATGTCATCCAGGAGAAAGGTGTGACTCATATGGCAGCGATTTGCGCCATCTGTAAGAGCCAATTCACCAAGGTGTTGCCGTACTACGGCATGGACATGGACCAGATCGTCAGCGTACACCAGCTTGTGTCTAACGCCTTGGTGCTGACTGGACAAACCACGGACGAAGACGAAGTGGAGGCCGCGGACGAGGTTGCATGATCCCACGTCTGAATCCCAAGCCGGGGGCAGTCCCGTTCCGGCGGGAGCAGCGGACGCCACTTCCTGCTTTTTGCCGGCCGACGTTGCGTCGACCAGACCTCATCGAAAAGCGAGCGCACTGGCTCGCAGCGTAAGGAGCGATACTCATGGCAACTTCTAGCGACGAAATGACCAATCTTTCCTGGCGCCGGTTTGAAGACGGTGACAACGTCTGGGATAACTTTGCGGAGCAAATCTTTGTTCAGGACACCTCGCACAAGTGTCCCACCTATGTGCACAAGACGCCGCCGTGTCAGGGCAGCTGCCCCTCCGGCGAGGACATTCGTGGCTGGCTGCAGATCGTGCGTGGGCTTGAGCAGCCGCCGGAGGGCATGACGTGGCAGGAGTACGCCTTTCGTCGCTCCACCGACGCGAATCCCTTCCCCTCCATGATGGGGCGCGTGTGTCCCGCGCCTTGCCAAGACGGCTGCAACCGCAATGAGGTGGAAGACTACGTTGGCATCAACGCGGTCGAGCAGTTCATCGGTGACAACGCCATTGCCCAAGGTTTTTCCTTCCAGGCAGCCGCTCAGGACAGCGGCAAGAACGTCGCAATTATTGGCGGGGGCCCGGCTGGTCTTGCCGCGGCCTATCAGCTTCGGCGTAGGGGCCATGCGGCGACCATCTTCGAGGCACTCAGCGACCTCGGCGGCATGTTCCGTTTTGGTATTCCCGGGTATCGCGTGCCGCGCGACGCCCTGGACTCGGAGATCAACCGAATCCTCGACATGGGCAAGATCGAGGTCAAGCTAAACGTACGCGTCGGCGTCGATGTGACCGTTGAGCAGCTCGAGCAGGATTATGACGCCATCCTTTGGGCCATCGGTTGTCAGTCCGGCCGCGGCCTGCCCGTCCCGGGCTGGGAGAACACGCCCAACTGCGTCTCAGGTGTCGCATTCCTCAAGGCCTTTAACGAGGGTCGCATGAAGGTTACGGCGCAGAAGGTCGTCTGCGTCGGCGGCGGCGACACATCCATCGACGTCGTCTCTGTTGCTCGGCGACTCGGCCACATCACCAAGTCTGGCAGCCGTGAGTTGCCCGAGACCGTCATTCACGACGGTTACGTTGCCCACGACACGGCCATGACGGCCGCTGCTGAGGGCGCGGAGGTGACGCTTACCTCTCTGTTTACGCGCGACAAGATGACCGCCGCTGAGCACGAGGTCCATGATGCGCTGCACGAGGGTGTGACCGTCCTGGACGGCGTGATGCCGCTGGAGGTCATTAAGAGCGACGAAGGGCGAGCCATTGGGCTCAGAGTGGCCGACTGCGAGATGAAGAACGGCCGCCCGGCACCGGTCGAGGGTACCGAGCGTGTGCTCGACGCCGACCTCGTAGTGGCTGCCATTGGGCAGGGCGGTGACCTCACCGGCCTCGAGGAGCTCGACAACGGTCGCGGCCTCATGAACTCCGACAAGTTCTATCAAGTGCCCGACAAGCCGGGACACTTCGTGGCTGGCGACATCATCCGTCCGCACCTGCTAACCACCGCCATCGGCCAGGCGTCCATTGCGGTCGACTCGATCGACGAGTATCTCAAGCAGGAGGAGCACAAGAAGCGGCCGAAGGTGGACGTACACCACTTCAACCTGCTGGAGAAGATGGCCGAGGCCCACCTGGCACCTGAGCAGTTCAAGGTGGACGCGTCCGGGGACCTGCGCGGAACCTCCGACGCCAACTATGCGATCCACAACTATGAAGACCGCTCCAGCGCGGAGGTGATCCCGCACGACGAGCTTTACCTCGGACATTTCCCCTATACGCCACGCGTCAAGCGCAAGGAAGAGGTACCCAGTGCCGAAGAGGTTCTTGGCCACTTCAAGGAGCGCATCATCGGCTACAGCGAAGAAGACGCGGTCACCGAGGCCAAACGCTGCATGAGCTGCGGTATGTGCTTCGAGTGTGACAACTGCGTCATCTTCTGCCCACAGGACGCTGTCTTCCGGGTCAATAAGGACCAGAAGACCACTGGGCGCTATGTGGATACCGACTACGCCAAGTGCATTGGCTGCCACATCTGTGCCGATGTCTGCCCCACGGGCTACATCAAAATGGGCCTTGGGGAATAGTCCAGCATCGAAAACGGCGCCGGCGCACCCGGCGGGATTGGGCTGCGCCGGCGCTTAGGTAAAGCGATGACACATCATCAATACAACTCCAATTTGCGTGCGCTACCGATACGGCGAGTGCTGTTGGCTGTAGTCCTCCTGGCCCTTAGCGCTGGGGTGCAAGCCACGGGTGTTGGCGACTTTGTGGTTGATACATCCAAGGCGGCACAACTCGAAAACTGCGTTGAGCCGACGGAGTACATGCGCCGAAACCACATGGAGGTGATACGGCATCAGCGCGACAGCACGGTGTACGGCGGGATTCGGTCCACGAAACACAGCCTCGCCGGCTGTGTGACCTGCCACGTTGGCTATGATGCCGATCACAAGCCGGTGGCGATCAATGACGCTGGCCAGTTTTGTGCTGCTTGCCACAGCTATGCGGCGGTCACGCTAAACTGTTTTGATTGCCACGCGACCATTCCCGAGGGCGAGGCCTGGAATCAGGCGACAGCGGCGGCCCACGCTGAGCTGCTTCAGGGTCTAGAGGCGCGGACTGCGGCCGCCAGCGCTGGCGACGGCCTACTTAGTCCTGCCGCTGCATCGGAGGTCAAATCACCATGAGCCGAGAAGACGATCAAGCCGTCCGGCACGACCGGCGCAGATTTATTGGAACGGCCGCAAGCGCAGTCGCCGGCGGCGCCGGTGGTCTTGGTGCTGTTGCCATCGGCGCATTGACGGCGAGTGCTACCGGGGGCGCCGAAGCCGCCCCGCGCACTGAGCCTGTCAGCGCACGCCATCGTTGGGGCATGTTCGTCGACACGGCCAAGTGCGCCAGCGGTTGCACCGCCTGCGTCGACGCCTGCGACCAAGAGAATGGCTTGGGGCTGCAGGCAAAGCCCCGCGGCGAGGATAAAGCCAAGTGGCAAAATCAGCGTGCAGTGTGGATTCGCAAGGTCAAGCTGCAGGATAAGGCCACCGGCCACGTCAGCAATCTGCCGCTGATGTGCCAGCACTGTGAAAACCCTCCCTGTGTGGACGTTTGTCCCACCGGTGCGTCATTTAAGCGCGCCGACGGCATCGTCATGGTTGACCGGCATACCTGCATCGGCTGCCGCTACTGCATCATGGCATGCCCATACAAGGCGCGATCATTCATCCACGAGCAGGTGGAACAAAAGCTGACCCGGGCGCCTCGCGGCATGGGCTGCGTCGAAAGCTGCAACCTGTGTGCGCACCGACTCGATGAGGGTGACACCTCCACTGCCTGCGCCGATGCCTGCGCGGAGGCGGGCCATCACGCCATCATCTTCGGGGATTTGAAAGACCCTACTAGCCCGGTGCGCCAGGCCATGGCGAGACAGCCAAGCCGCCAGATCCGCGAGGATCTCAAACTCAATACCGGCGTGCGCTACGCTGGCATCTAATCGCGCGTCTCAATACGTCCAAGGCTGCCGGATCGGCAGCTTAGCCACGGTGACGCGCCGTCGCGATTACATCATCGAGACCGACAGATGGGCAAAAGAATCGTCTACCGCGAATGGCTGATAGAACCGGAGCGTTATTGGGGTTTGCTCGCCCTGCTCGCGGCTGTCATCGGCATCGGCGGCGCCGCGGCGCTCTACATGGAGCATTCGGGCCACTGGGTTACGGGCATGACGAACTCCGTGGTTTGGGGGCTTCCGCACGTGTTTGCCGTGTTTCTGATCGTGGCTGCCTCTGGTGCCTTGAACGTCGCGTCCATTGGCACGGTGTTCAACAAGCCCGCCTACAAGCCGCTGGGTCGGTTGTCAGGTTTGCTCGCCGCGGGTCTGCTCGTCGGTGGCCTCCTGGTGTTAGTGCTGGACCTCGGCCGGCCGGACCGGCTGGTCGTGGCCATGACCACGTATAACTTCAGCTCCATTTTCGCCTGGAACATCTTCCTCTACACGGGCTTCCTCGTCATCACCATCGGCTATCTCTGGACGATGGCAGAGCGAAAAGGCAACCACTTGCAACGCCCGGTGGGTATCTTTGCGTTTTTATGGCGCCTCGCGCTGACGACTGGTACGGGTTCAATCTTCGGGTTTTTGGTTGGACGCTCCGCTTACGACACGGCGGTGCTTGCGCCCATGTTTGTTGTCATGTCCTTCGCCTACGGCTTGGCCGTTTACCTACTCGTGCTGGTGACGAGCTTTGCATGGGACGGTCGCCCCATCGGAGCAAAGCTGTTACGGAGATTGAAGGACCTGTTAGGGCTCTTTGTCGCGGGCGTCCTGTACTTTACCTTGATCTACCACCTGACCAATCTCTACGGTGCGAAGAACACGGAGTTCGAGTCGTTCCTGTTGCTCACCGGCGGCATTTACACACTCCTCTTCTGGGGCGGCTGGGTCCTGGTGGGCGGTCTACTGCCGCTGGGTATCATTTATCATCCGCGCCTGAGCCGAGACCGCAACTGGATCGCCCGCGCCTGCGCACTTGTGATTGTCGGCGGCTTGTCCGCGATGTACGTGATCATCATCGGCAGCCAGGCCTTCCCATTGGAGATGTTTCCGGGGAAGACGGTGCTCGCGTTCGGCGCACCGGGTGACGTGGGGGGGGCGGTGGCACCCTACACGCCGGCGTTGCCGGAACTGCTGCTCGGCATCGGCGGCGTGGGTGTGGCACTGCTCATCGTCTCAGTCGGCATCCGCGTGCTGCAGTTCCTGCCGGAATCTCTATCCGACAGGGATATGGACGGTTTGGCGGAACCGGTCTGACACCGGGCAGTGCGGGCCACGCGCGCGCCGCGCACGACCGGCTGTGCTCCGCCAACCCGCTCCGCACGTAGGGCGCGTCAGGCCGAAATCCCTTCAATATGGCGCACATCTATCTCGCTGCCGCCCGCAAGTCCTCCGGGAAGACGACGCTGAGTATTGGCTTGACGCGCGCACTGCAGCAGCGTGGCCGGCGCGTCCAGCCCTTCAAGAAAGGCCCGGATTACATTGACCCCCTCTGGCTCTCACGGGCCGCCGGTCGCTCCTGTCTGAATCTGGACTACCACACAACGCCGCCCGACGAGATACGTGCGTCCTTTGCGCGGGCCATGGCGGGCGCGGATGTGGGCTTTGTGGAGGGCAACGTCGGGCTCTTCGACAGCGTCGACTTGCTCGGTGCGTATAGCAACGCCGAGCTCGCCAAACTGATCCAGGCGCCGGTTCTGCTGGTGGTGGATGTGCAGGGTATGTCGCGCGGCATTGCGCCTCTGCTGCTCGGTTACTTGGCGTTCGATCCGACGCTGAATATCGCCGGCGTCATCTTCAATAAGGTGGGGAGCGCCCGGCATGAAGCGAATCTGCGCAGTGTTGTTGAGCACTACACCGACTTGCCGGTGTTGGGCGCGCTGCCACGTCTCACGGAGATCAGCATCGAGGAGCGCCACCTCGGGCTGATGCCGAGCAACGAGGCCGCGGCCGCTGAGTCGACGGTCGATCGCATTGCGGAGCTTGTGGCAGCACATGTGGACGTGGCAGCGGTGGAGCGCATCGCCGTCGCGGCGCCGACCCCTCTCGATCCGCCGCCGTCGCCCTTGCAGTGCGCGTCGCGCGACAAGACAGTGCGCATCGGCATCGCCCGAGACGAAGCCTTCGGCTTCTACTATCCGGACGATCTCGCAGCCCTGGAGTGTGGCGGTGCCGAACTGCTGTCATTTAGCCCGCTTGTGGATACGGCGCTGCCCGATGTGGACGCGCTCTTCCTCGGCGGCGGCTTCCCGGAAATGCGCATGCGCGAACTGGAGGCCAACGGGGCCATGCGCACTGCGGTGGCAGACTTCGTGAGTGCCGGCGGGCCGGTGTACGCAGAGTGCGGCGGACTCATGTACCTGATGGAGCGGCTGCACTGGCAGGATCGATCCTGCCGCATGTGCGGCGTACTCCGAGCCGACGTGGCCATGCATCAGCGACCGCAGGGCCGCGGGTACGTGCGCCTGGCAGAGACCGAAGCGTTCCCCTGGCCCCGCGGGGACAGACCCGCTCAGGCAACCGAGGTCCATGCCCATGAGTTTCACCATTCCGCGGTGATCGCCCCGCCCCCAGACTGGGTGTATGGCTATCGGGTGCTCCGCGGGCAGGGGGTCGACGGCCGCCACGACGGCATCGTCTGGCGCAATTTGCTTGCTAATTATGCGCATCTGCGCGATGTGGGGGGGGGCGGCTGGACGAGCCGTTTCCTTGCGCATGTGCGGGCCCTTCAGTGACGTCGGCTGGAGCGTGCCGGGGGTAGGGGCGACGGCGCCGCGGTGGGCGCGTTATGATCGTTGCACAATGAGGCCGGCGCGGCGTTCGTCGGTTACGCAGACAGCAGTGGGAAGGAAGGCATGTTCAAGTTGACGCCGGCTGCGGCCGAACAAGTCCTCAAAGCCGCGAAGCAGGGCAATGCCGAGGGTATGTCCCTGCGCCTCGCGGCCGAGCAAAAGCCCGATGGCGCCATTGAATACCGCATGGGCTTCGAAGACTCCATCCAGGAAGACGACATCCGTTTCCAGAGTGAGGGCGTCGATCTGGTCATGTCGCCCGAAGATATTCCCCTGCTGGATCAGGCCACCATGGACTACGCCGAGGTCGAGCCGGGCCGGATGCACTTCATCTTTCTCAATCCCAAGGACCGGCAGTACAAGGCCCCGTCCGACGCATGAGTCGCTGAGGTCTGGAGACGATCCTGTGGGGATGCGGCCCGCTGCGGCCATGGGCTCAGCGCTCAGATCGTTGGTGGTCCAACGCGCTGCGGAGCGGCGTCAATGTTCGCCGGCCGCACTCCCCGCGGCCTCGGCCGCTTGCGGGGCTGAAGCACGGACGCTGTTGGTCCGAGTCACGATGGCGCCTGGCCTCAAGCCCTCATGCGGTCAACTCGCCGGAGGCCAGTCTGAGCATCGCAGTGCAGTGCCGATCGCGCGTCGGTCCGCGGCGACACATCCATCAGCCGCAGTCCCTTAGCCCCCAGCCCCAGCGCCTCACATGGAGCTCGCTAGCCAAGACAACTTTCGTCTCAACGTGCTGCTCGCCAACAAGCCCAAGGCGATCCGTATCGACGAGTCGAAGCTCATCGTCTATGGCTTGTCGGACAAGGGCGAGGCCAAGGTGGAGCTCAACCCCACTGGCCGTCCCGAGCAATACCTGCGCGCCGTCAAGGAGCTGATTTCGGGCCACATCCTCGGCTCGCCGGGCGGCTATCCCGTCTATCTCAAGCGCTGGACCCGGATGGGTCAGATGCGTGATGAGAGTCTCGAGCAGCTACTGATGCTCGGCGAGTCGGAGGCTGTGGTGGCCGCCGTTGGCTCACCGGGCCTAACCGAAGAGCTGGCGCGCCGCGCCTGGTGGGCCATGGAAGACGCGGACAACGCCCGGCGCATGCTCCAGAACCTGAACATCGTCGCGAGCACCATGGGGCCCGTGCTCGCTGACTATGTCCTGGACTATCTGCCGTTCGAGACGGAAACCGACCAACAAACGGACTCGGTGCGCTTGATCCTGCAACCCGGTCTGCTCGACTGCGCCAAGGTGGAGGAGCTCTGGGCCAAGTCTGGACGCAAGCAGGCCTACCTCGTGGGCTTCCTCTGGGCCCTACCGGACGATTTGCCGCAGCGGTTGGCCCCGCGGGGCGATGCCGAGGCCCTTGCGGCCCGGCTGGACGCGCTGCGTGCGGCCGGCAACCCCGTGGCCGCTCTCTTGCTGCGTGTGATCTCCGGGGCTGGTCAGACCTACCTCAAGACGGTCGCCATGGTGCTTGAGAAGCCGCCGAATCAGGATGTCGTCAGCGCCACATTCGACTGCCTGCGGGAGTACTTTGCAGCACTGCGCCCCGAGGCTGATCCCAATGTGTCGCTGCCGGATTTGGAGGCGGAGGCGGCCGCCTTCGGCGCCGGCGCAAACGCGCCGGCCGCCGTGCGCGAGGTGCTCGCGGCCTGCCCTGAGGCCGGCGCGGACATCACCGCCATGCGCCTACTGTCGGGCCTTGGTTATGGTGTGATTCGGCCGGTGCTGAACGACCCGACCACACTCGGCAGCCTCATGCGGCGCAAGCTGCAGCCGGTGCTGGACCCCGTCCAAGCGAGGATTAGGCAGTTGCGCAATGTGGACGCCTGAGCGCGGCGCGTGTCTTGGCGCTGCGCGCTCAGCGTGCGCGTTTGGGCTGTCGTCGTCGAGCGGCGGCGTCGGCGAGTTCCTCCAGCATCGGCACCGTATCGTCCCAGCCGATGCAAGCGTCCGTGATGCTCTGGCCGTAGCGCAGCGCCACGTCCGGCTGCAGGTCCTGGCGGCCCGCCACCAAATGGCTTTCGATCATCGCCCCGATGATGCGCCCGTCGCCACGGGCGATTTGACCAGCAACGTCTTCGCAGACGCGCAGCTGTTTGGCGTGCTGCTTCCGGCTATTGGCGTGGCTGAAGTCGATCATGATCTTCGGTTTGAGCCCCGCCGCTTCGATGGCCTCGGCGGCGATGTTCACGCTCTCCGTGTCGTAATTCGGCCGGCTGCCGCCGCGCAGGATGATGTGGGTGTCCAGGTTGCCGCGGGTGCTGAAGATCGCCGAGCGCCCGTCTTTGGTGAGCGACATGAAGACATGCGGTCGCGCAGCGGCATGGATGGCGTCGATGGCGACCTTAATGCTCCCGTCGGTGGCGTTCTTGAAGCCCACCGGACAGGAGAGGCCGGAGGCGAGCTCGCGATGGCCCTGGCTTTCGGTGGTACGGGCGCCGATGGCACCCCAGCTCACGAGGTCGGCGATGTACTGCGGGCTGATCAGGTCGAGGAACTCCGTGCCCGCCGGTACGCCCAGCTCGTTGAGATCGAGCAGCAGTTTGCGAGCAAGCCCAAGCCCCCTGTTGATCTCGAAGCTGCCGTCGAGGTTCGGGTCGTTGATCAGGCCCTTCCAGCCGACGGTGGAGCGCGGCTTCTCGAAATAGACCCGCATCACGATCATCAGCCGGTCCGCCAGCGCATTGCGCAACTCGACCAGGCGGTGCGCATACTCCACGGCTGCGTCGGCATCATGCACCGAGCACGGGCCTACCACCACCAACAGCCGGTCGTCGTCGCCGTGTAGGATGCGTTGGATCTCGCTGCGGGCGTGGAACACCGTCTCCGCTGCCAGGTCAGTGATGGGGAATTCGCGATGCAGATCCTTCGGCGCGATCACCTCCTTGATTTCGCGGATGCGTAGGTCGTCGGTCTCGGGGCGCATGGGTTGCGGGGCACGTTCGCGTCGAATGGGTCGTGGGGCGCGCATCGCCTCGGCCTTGGCCGACATCCGGCAACAGCAGCGACCGCCACTTGACAAGCCCGGCAGTATAACCGATGGCTGGCCGTTGGGCGCCCTTCACGAGGGCCGAGACCCGGCCCTCAGCATGGCTCTTTGGCGTGTCGGCAGCATAAAATGACGGGCTTTTCCCGGTGCCTGCTGACGCCGCGCCGGTGTGTATTCACCGCCGCCTGCAGCCGGCGCCCGACCGCGCGCGCCGCGGCCATCTGAGAGACCAACGCTCTGCAATGATTAACGACGGATCTGGCCAAGGGCCAGGGCAACCGCCACGTGCCCGCAACAGTCCCCGACCCGCCAACCGCCGGCGCAACCGGCGCGACCAGGGCGAGCTCGACACCTGGGCTGAAGAGATCTATTCGGCACCGCGAGACAAAGCCGCAGCGGCGGAAGGGGGCGAGGCCCGCGTCATCGTCAGCACCCGCCTGCGCAAGCCCAAGGTACACCTCACCGCGCCCACCACCGCCGCCCACGTGGATCTGCCGCGGTACATGGGCCGGTGGTATGAAATCGCCCGGCTGCCCTATTTCACCCAGCGCCGCTGCGCCAAGGACGTACACGCTGATTATGTGCTCGGCGATGACGGCATGGTGTATGTGACGAACCGGTGCACCCACCAGGACGGCGGCATCGGGGTCGCCAAAGGCGTGGCGAAGGTCGTTGACCAGGGCAGCAAGGCGCGGCTCGAGATCAGCTTCCGCACCCTCTACGGCGTGCACGTCCTTTGGGACGATTACTGGATCATCGGTGTTGGTGCCGACTACGACTACGCACTGGTGGGGCAACCCACGCGCAAGCGGGCCTGGATCCTGTCTCGCGACCCGAGCCCGGAAGAGCGTCAGGTCCAACGCTGGCTCACAGAGTTCGCCGACAAGGGCTTCCCCGCCGGGGATTTCCTGCGGACGGTGCAGGAGAACGGCGCGGTCGCCGCGCCCCCAGCGGAAACAGCCGGCGCGTGAGGGTCGCGCCGTAAGGAACGGTTCACTCATCAGCGAAACAGGTCAGCCTGGCTGCCTCACCAGCGTCATTGTCGTTGTCGTCATCGACGTCCCGTCGACAATACCGTTGGCCTGCCGTTGCTCCAAGCGCCCCGCGCCAAGGCTTGCAGCGTTACCCGAAACGGCGCACTGCCTCTGCGATGACGACAACGACAACGGGTATACCGATTGTTTTTGACGCGTGACTAAGCAATTCGCCGGGGCTTGGCTGATGCGCGAGACGTGATCGGCGCGGCGCGTCGGGCCCGCGGCGCCAGGGCCGCACGGCGATACGGTATCCTCTGCACTCATCACGCTGTACGCGGCTGCCGTCCGCGCACCGGACGGCAGCCGTGTTGCGACGCCTAGTCCACAAGAGACCCCTGAAGCCGATGCAGAGCGAGTACGATCCCGGCGCCATCGAGGTGGCGGCACAGCAGTATTGGGACACCCATCGCACCTTCCGCGCCGTCGAGGACCAGACGCGCGAGAAGTTCTACTGCCTGTCCATGTTCCCTTACCCATCTGGGCGGCTGCACATGGGCCATGTGCGCAACTACACCATCGGTGACGTCATCGCCCGCTACGAGCGGATGCGCGGCAAGAACGTGCTCCAGCCCATGGGGTGGGACGCCTTCGGCCTGCCGGCGGAGAACGCCGCCATCAAGCACGGCATCCCCCCCTCGCAGTGGACGCGGGCGAACATCGAGGCCATGCAGGCGCAGCTCAAGCGCTTGGGCTTCGGCTACGACTGGGAGCGCGAGCTCGCCACCTGTGACCCGGACTACTACCGTTGGGAGCAGTGGCTCTTCACGCGGCTGATGGCGACCGAGCGCGAGCCAGGCAAGCCCCTCGCTTATCGCGCCAAGGCCACCGTGAACTGGGACCCCGTGGACCAGACCGTACTGGCCAATGAGCAGGTCATCGACGGCCGCGGCTGGCGCTCGGGTGCACTCGTGGAGAAACGCGAGATCGAGCAATGGGCTGTGCGCATCACCGCTTATGCCCAAGAGCTCTTGGACGCCATCGATACGTTGGACGGCTGGCCGGAGCAGGTGCGCACCATGCAGCGCAACTGGATCGGCCGCTCCGAGGGCGTCTACATGGAGTTCGGCATCGAGCATGACGCGGCCACCTTGGGCATCTATACCACCCGCCCGGACACGGTGATGGGCGTCACCTACGTCGCCGTCGCGGCCGAGCATCCGCTGGCCCGCGCCCGTGCCGAGCAGGACGCGGAGCTTGCTGCGTTCATCGACGCCTGTCGCCGCGGCGGCACCACGGAGGCGGAGCTGGAGACCATGGAGAAGAAGGGCCACCGCCTCGGCCTCAACGCGCTGCACCCCATCACCGGTGAGCCGGTGCCGATCTTCGCCGCCAATTTCGTGCTGATGGGCTATGGCACGGGCGCCGTCATGGCCGTGCCGGCGCATGACCAGCGCGACTGGGATTTCGCCGAGCGCTATGGCATCCCCAAGAAACAGGTCGTCGTCAGCGCCGACGACAGCCCCTGCGGCATCGACGCCGGCGCCTATGTGGACAAAGGCGTGCTCGTCGACTCCGCCCCCTTCGACGGCCTCACCTCCGAGCAGGCCTTCGACGCCATCGCCGACTGGCTCGCTGAGCGCGGTAGGGGCGAAAAGCGCGTCAACTTCAGGTTGCGTGATTGGGGCGTGTCGCGCCAGCGCTACTGGGGCTGCCCCATCCCCGTGGTCCATACGCCCGACGGCGGCGTGCGCCCGGAGACCGACCTGCCCGTCCGGCTACCGGAGGACGTGGTCGTCGACGGATCAGGCTCCCCGCTCAAAAAGATGGAGTCTTTCTCGAAGCTCGCCGACGGCGAATGTCGAGAGACCGACACCTTCGACACCTTCTTCGAGTCGAGTTGGTACTACGCCCGCTACTGCTCAGCGGACTGCGACACAGCCATGCTGGATGATCGCGCCAAGTACTGGCTGCCGGTGGATCAGTACGTTGGCGGTGTCGAGCATGCCGTGCTGCACCTGCTCTATGCGCGTTTCTTCCACAAGCTGATGCGCGACGCGGGGCTCGTGGATTGCGATGAGCCCTTCGCCAATCTGCTCACCCAGGGCATGGTCGTCGCCGAGACTTGGTACCGCGAAGACGCTGACGGCAAGCGCACTTGGTACAACCCGGCGGAGGTGGCTGTGACCCGGGACGACAAGGGTAAGCTCCTCGGCGGCGTGCTCATCGCCGACGGCCAGCCCGTGACCTTCGGCGGCATCGAGAAGATGTCGAAGAGCAAGAACAACGGCGTGGACCCGGAGGCACTCATCGAGCGATACGGTGCCGATACCGTGCGGCTCTACACCATGTTTACGGCGCCGCCGGAGCAGTCCTTGGAGTGGTCGGACGAGGGCGTCGAGGGTGCCGCGCGCTTCCTGCGCCGGCTGTGGTCACTGGCGGCGGGGGCCGCAGACGTCGTGCGCACGGCGCCGCCGCCGAGCAGCGCCGACGCAGCCGTGGCGGATGCCCGCCGCGACATCCACGCAGCGCTGAAGAAGGCCCTGTTCGACTACGAGCGCCGTCAGTTCAACACCGTGGTCTCCGGCTGCATGACCATCGTTAACGTATTGTATAAGCTCGATGCCGCGGCGGCGCCCCCGCAGGCGGCCGTGCTGCGCGAAGGGCTCGGTATCGTGCTGCGTTTGCTCGCGCCCATCGCACCGCATGTGGCCCATCACCTGTGGCGGGAGCTGGGCCTCGGCGACGACGTGCTCGCCGCCGGCTGGCCTGCGGTGGACGCGGACGCCCTGGCCCAGGACAGCATCCAATACGTGGTTCAGGTCAATGGCAAGGTGCGTGGTAAGGTGCAGGTGCCGGCAGACGCAGATCAAGACGCCGTCGAGGCAGCCGCACTCGCCGACGAAAATGTGCGGCGCTTCACCGATGGGGTGAGCGTCCGCAAGGTCATCGTCGTGCCCAACAAGCTGGTGAACGTGGTGGCCAAATGATGACCCGACGCGTTGCCGCCCGCCCAAGGGCTCGGTGGCGCCTGGGGCGGGTGCCCCTCCTCATGACGTTGGGCGTCTTTGCTGTCCTGACCGCCAGCGGCTGCGGCTTTCAGTTGCGCGGGGCCGTGGACATCCCGCCCGGTTTGAGTCCGGTCTTCGTCCGCGGTGGCGGTCTCGTGGGGCAGAGCGTCGAGGCGCGACTCGCCGGCAGCGGCGTCCCCAGTACCCGCCAGGCGAATGATGCCGGCTTGATCATCGATATCCTGGCCGAGAACCGCGATGCGCGTGTCGTAGCCCTGGACCAGGACGGCAAGGCGCTCGCGTACATGCTCACCTATCGCGTGCGCTTCGCTGCCACCGACGCCGCCGGCGTCGCTGTCATCGAGCCGCAGACGCTCACGCTGGACCGCACCTTCGACGATAACCCGGACGTGGCCGTGCTCGGACAGGAGCTGGAGCGGGACATCATCTACGCCGACATGGCGGACGACGCGGCAGATCAGTTGCTGCTGCGGCTGCGGGCTGTGCTGCGGCAGCGTGCAAGCACGGCCGCCTGACGGGCCAACGGTGGTTGTGTGTGCGGCTCTGGTGGTACCTTCAGACCTTCGCGCCCGTCTTGAGCAAAACAGGCTGACGCACCGAATATGCGACTCGATCCCTCCCAGCTCGCGGCCTCGCTGCAGCAACCGCCGGCGCGGGCCTATCTGCTCTTCGGCGATGAGCCCCTTCAGCTCGGCGAGGCCGCCGACACGGTGCGCGCCGCCGCGCGGGCGCACGGCTTCGGCGAGCGCACGTGTCTGGAGGCCGACGCGCAGTGGGACTGGTCCGCGCTGGACCATGCCGCTGCATCGCTGTCGTTGTTCGCGCAGCGGCGGCTGGTGGAGGTCAGGCTGGCCGGGGAGGGTGTGGGCAACGATGGCGCCAAGGCCATTCGGCGCTATTGCGACCGGGGGGCAGACGATGTGTTGTTGCTCCTCATCGCACCACGCCTCGATTGGAAGACACTGTCGTCGAAATGGGCGCAGGCCCTAGATGCCGCAGGTGTCATCGTGCAGGTACGCCAACCCCAGGGTCGGCGCCTGCAGGAGTGGCTCCGCGACAGGCTTAGCCGTGTCGGTTTCCGGCCGACGGATGAGGCCCTGATGCTGCTCGCCGAGCGCGTGGAGGGGAATCTGTTGGCGGCCGCACAGGAGATTGAAAAGCTCGGCCTACTGCGCGAGCCGGGGCCGCTCGATGCCGAGGCCCTGTTGGGGAGTGTCTACGACAGCGCCCGCTACGATCTCTTCGACCTCACCAACGCCGCCACCGCCGGCGACCGTGGCCGGGTGGACCGCGTGCTGCGGGCCCTGCGCGCCGAAGACACCGCACCGCCACTGGTACTCTGGGTGCTCGCGCGGGAGCTGCGTAAGCTGGCGGCGCTTGGCTTCGCGCTCGCCAATCGCGGTGACAGCGCCGGCGTGCTGCGCGAGTACAGGGTGCCGGAGTCCCGCCGCGGCGTGACCCTGGCCACCGCTAGCCGCCTCCCGCTGCCGACGCTATGGGACCTGCTGGCGCGCTGTGCCGATGCCGACCTCGCCATCAAAGGGCGCAGCAGCGCTGATCCCTGGGCGCTGTTCGGTGACATCGCCGATGGCTTGGCGGCGGCCGCGGCGGGCTGAGTCAGCACGGGGCAGCGCCGGGCAGCCCGCGCCGACCTATGACCCCTGCTCGGTGCCCCGCCGGAACCGGGGTGCATCGGGCTTTCGCTGCGCCTTGCCCTCATGGACAATGCGACGTTAGAAGCAACGTGTTGCGGGGGAGTTCGATCATGCCCGAGTCCCAGATCACCGATGTGGCTGCCTACATGCGCTCGGTGGGCGAGCGCGCACGCGCCGCCGCCCGTGCCATGGCCCGGGCAGAGACGGCCGCCAAGGATGCCGCACTGAGCGCCATCGCTGCGGCCCTGGATGACGCCCGCGATGCGCTGGGCCAAGCCAATGCCGCGGACCTGGAGGCGGGCGCGGCCAAAGGCCTCGATGCAGCCCTCTTGGACCGCTTAGCGCTGACGCCTGGGCGTATCAACGCCATGATCGAGGGCCTGCACCAGATCGCCGGGCTGCCGGACCCGGTGGGTGCCATCACCGATCTCAACTATCGGCCGACGGGCATTCAGGTGGGCCGCATGCGGGTGCCGCTCGGGGTGGTGGGCATCATCTATGAGTCCCGGCCCAACGTCACCGCGGACGCCGCCGCGCTCTGTCTCAAGTCGGGCAACGCGGCGGTGCTGCGGGGCGGCTCGGAGGCCTTCAACTCCAATCGCGCCATCGCCGATTGCATCCAGCGCGGGCTGGCGGCTGCTGAACTGCCGGAAGATGCGGTGCAGGTGGTGGCAACGACAGACCGCGCCGCGGTCGGGGCCATGATTACCCGCCCGGAGCACATCGACGTCATCATCCCCCGCGGCGGCAAGGGCCTCATCGAGCGCATCAGCCGCGATGCCCGCGTGCCGGTCATCAAGCACCTGGACGGCATCTGTCACGTCTATGTGGACGATCGCGCGGACCTCGATAAGGCGCTGGCGGTGGCCGTCAACGCCAAGACCCAGCGCTTCGGCACCTGCAACACCCTCGAGACACTGCTGGTGGCAGCGCCCGTCGCCGGCGCGTTTTTGCCGCGGGTCGGCGCGGAGCTCGTCGCCGCCGGCGTGGAGCTGCGCGGTTGCGAGCGGACCCGTGCCCTGCTGGGCGACGCTGTGGCGGCCACGGCGGCGGATTGGGATACGGAGTACTTGGCGCCTATTCTCGCAATCCGGGTGGTGGACGACCTGGACGCCGCCATCGACCATATCGAGCGTCACGGCTCCCGCCACACGGACAGTATCGTCACCGAGGATTACGGCCGCGCTCGGCGCTTCCTACGAGAGGTGGACTCGAGCTCCGTAATGGTGAATGCCTCCACCCGTTTCGCCGACGGCTTCGAGTACGGTCTCGGCGCCGAGATCGGCATCAGCACCGACAAGTTTCATGCCCGCGGCCCGGTGGGCCTGGAAGGGCTCACGTCCCAAAAGTTCATCGTCTTGGGCGATGGCCACGTGCGCCGTTGAGTCCACGGAGGATGACCGCCGCAAGCCGAGCCGTCGCTCCGGCGCGGGTTTTCTGCTATGTTCAGGCCATCAGCGAAGCCAGCAAACGCCTGATTGATCGCACGCGTATCGTGCACAGCAGCCACGCTCAAATCCAACCTCTTTCTAAGACCCCAGTGCCGGCTGCCCCAGCAGGGCCGCGAGCCCGCCCGGGCGGTGACCACAGCGGGACGCAGGTCTTTCAGGACGTGCTTGGGCTGCAGCCGGCAAGGCGCCCGGCACTCCGTCGGACCCAGCAGATCCACTCCCTGCGGCGGCATGCTCCCTAGCGAGCGCAGCATCGCCGCCGGGCCGGCTTGGCTGGCGGCGCCCTGCGCTGCGGCGGCAGCCGCGTCGACATGATCGGTCTCTTCGGTGGCACCTTCGATCCGGTGCATTTCGGACACCTGCGCACGGCGCTGGAGGTGCAGGAGGCGCTTGGGCTGCGCGAGGTGCGCCTGCTGCCGCTCAATGTCGCCGTGCATCGCGCCCAGCCCGCCGCAACGGGTGCGCTGCGGCTCAGGATGCTCCAGGCCGCCGTGGCCCAAACCCCCGCACTGGTGGCCGACAACCGGGAGCTGTGCCGCCCAGGCCGCTCTTATACCGTGGATACGCTGAGCGAATTCCGCGCAGCGCTGGGGCCCGATGTGCCGCTGTGTCTATTGATCGGCGGCGACGCCTTCAATGCCTTCTTCGAGTGGCATCGGCCCCGGGACATTTTGGGACTCGCACACCTCGCCGTGATGCACCGCCCTGGCAGTCCGCAGCCGCGCGATGCCGCCCTGCGTGCGGAGCTGGAGCACCGCCGCGCAGAGCAGGCAGGGGATTTGCAAGCGGCGCCCGCGGGGCGCATCTGGCTGCAATCGGTGACGCAGCTCGATATCTCATCGACTCGGATCCGCCGCGCCATCGCGAGCGGACGCAGCGCGCGCTTCCTCTTGCCTGATCCGGTACTGGATATGGCCCTCGCCGCTGGCTGTTACGCCGATGCGGCCTTGTTGGCCGATTCCGATACGGCGGGCCCAGAAACAGCGGGCCCAGAAACAGCGGGCCCAGAAACAGCGGGTCCAGAAGCGTCAGGCCCAGACGCAGCAGCACCCAACTCCGAATCTCCAGTCCAGAGGGGACATAATGCAGCTTGAGCAACTGAAAGACTTGGTCGTCGAGACCCTGAACGACATGAAGGCCCGCGACATTGTCGTCATGGATGTCCGCGGCAAGACCAGCGTGACGGACTATATGGTGGTCGCCTCCGGTACCTCGGACCGGCACGTCAAGGCCGTCGCCGAGACCGTTGGCTACCGCGCCAAAGAGGCCGGCGAGCCGCCCCTCGGCAGCGAGGGCATTGCCGATGGGGAGTGGGCGCTGGTGGACCTGAACGGCGTTGTTCTGCACGTCATGTTGCCCAAGGTGCGGGACTTCTACAATCTCGAGCGGCTGTGGTCCGCGCCGGCCCTGGTCGCTGAGACCATGCCGCGGCAGACCATGGCGGCCGGGCGCGCCTGAGCCGTGCCGGCGCGGGCATCGGCGCGGATGTTGCCGTGTGGACCGCTTCGATCGCATCTTCGAGCTGAACCGTATCCTCCAGGGCGCGCGGCGGCCGGTTTCGCGTCGGCGCCTGGAGGAGGAGCTCGAGTGTTCCCGGGCGACGGTGAAGCGCATCATCGAGGACATGCGCCTCTACCTGCACGCGCCGATCGTCTATGATCGAGAGCACAATGGCTATTGTTACGATGAGTCCGAGGGCGGCATGTACGAGCTGCCGGGCCTCTGGTTCAACGCCTCAGAACTGCATGCACTGCTGACGGTGCAGCAGCTGCTGGCCGACGTGCAGCCTGGCCTGTTGGAGCCTGTATTGAAGCCGCTGCAACAGCGGATCGACGGGCTGCTGGAGCTTCAGCGCACTGGCTCCGAAGGGCTGCAGGGCCGCATTCGCATGCTGCAGATGGCCGCGCGCTATAACGCGGAGCAGGGCGGGGCGATCTTCCAGACCGTCGCCGGCGCCTTGGCCCAGCGCCGACGCCTGCGTCTGCGCTACTACAACCGCTGGCAGGAAGCCCGTGCTGAGCGCGATGTCTCACCGCAGCGGTTGGTGCACTATCGGGACAATTGGTATCTGGATGGCTGGTGTCACCTGCGCGAGGGCCTGCGCACCTTTGCCATTGACGCCGTTGAGCGTGCAGAGACCTTGGGCGCGCCGGCCATGGAGGTGCCTGCAGCGGCACTGGACAGCCATTTCGCGAGCTCCTACGGTATCTTCGCCGGTACGCCGGAGCACGAGGCCGTGCTGCGCTTTAGCGCTACTCGCGCCCGTTACGTGGCCAAAGAGCGTTGGCATCGCGATCAGCGGGGGCAGCTGCTCGGCGACGGCCGGTACGAGCTGCGGGTGCCCTACAGCAACCCCGCGGAGCTCATCATGGATATTCTCAAATTTGGCCCGGAGGTGGAGGTCGTGGCCCCTCTGACCCTGCGGGAGGCCGTGGCCGAGCGTTTGCGACAGGCATTGCAGCGCTACGGCGAGGGCGCCGAACAAGCCGAGCTGCGTCCGGGTGCGGCAACCCTGGCCGGTGATGTCGCTTGACCTTCAGCTGGAACGCGTCCTGCTCAGGTGGCAACGAAACAGCGCATTACCCTTATAGCCGCACTCGCCCGCAACGGCGTCATCGGCCGAGACAACGCGCTGCCGTGGCGCCTGCCTGCAGACCTGGCCCACTTCAAGCGCCTAACGCTGGACAAGCCCTTGGTCATGGGGCGGCGCACCTGGGAATCCTTGCCGGGGCTGTTACCACGGCGCCGGCATATCGTCATTTCGTCGGACCCCGACTACCACGCCGCGGGCTGTGACCACGTCACGTCGCCGGCGGCGGCCCTCGCCGCCGCCGGCGAGGCGCCGGAGGTGATGGTGGTGGGCGGTGCGGCGGTGTACGCGGCGCTGCTGCACCGAGCGACGCACATGGCACTCACGCTGGTGGATGCGGACGTGCCGGGGGATGTGCGCTTCCCCGACTGGTCGCCGGCAGACTGGCGGGAGATCTCCCGCGAGCATCGTCGGGCGGACGCCCGCAACGCCTACGCGCTGGACTTCGTCCTGCTGGAGCGAGACGTCACCCAGTAGGCGTTGGAGCGAGCCTCGGGGTGAGCCGCAGGCGGAGGAATCCCGCGACCGCCAGACGGCGCGCCGGTGGCGCAGGGCTCAGCAGTTGCGGCAGATTTCGTGCGCGAAGGATTCCAGCTTGCGCGTGTCGGCGGCAAACAGCCGAATGCCCTCGGCGAGCTTCTCGGTGGCCATGGCGTCCTCGTTCACGCACCACCGGAAGGCCTTCTCATCGAACCGCTGCTCTGGGATATCCATGGTCGCGGCGGCGGCTGGGTCCAGCTTACGAGGCACATCGCCGTCGGACTCGGCCAGCTCAGCGAGCAGCTTGGGCGCGATGGTGAGGTAGTCGCAGCCAGCGAGTTCCAGGATCTCGTCCACATTGCGGAAGCTCGCGCCCATGACGATGGTTCCGTAGCCGTGACGCTTGTAATAGTTGAAGATCTCTGTAACGGACTTCACGCCTGGGTCTTCATCCGCTGGGTAGCCCGACACATTCTCGGCGTTCTTATACCAGTCCAAAATCCGGCCGACGAAGGGCGAGATGAGGGTCACGCCGGCATCGGCGCAGGCCAGCGCCTGCGGGAAACTGAACAGCAGCGTCAGGTTACAGTGGATGCCGCGACGCTGGAGTACCTCGGCGGCGCGGATGCCCTCCCAGGTGGATGCGATCTTGAACAGGACCCGGTCTTTTGGATCCACTCCGATGTCCTGGTAGAGCTCAATGAGCCCCTCACAGCGTGCGATGGTGCCTTCGGTGTCGAAGGAGAGGCGCGCGTCGATCTCGGTGGACACGCGACCGGGCACGATCTGCAAGATCTCCGCACCGAAGTTCACCGCAAGCTTATCCATGGTCCAGCGCGCCTGCTGCAGCTGGCTGCTGCCGCGCTCCTGGCCGAAGGCGACAGCATCTTCCACCAGGTGTCGGTACTGTGGCAGCTGGGCCGCCTTGTAGAGCAGTGAGGGATTGGTGGTGGCGTCCTGCGGCTTATATTCGGCGATGCTGTCGAAGTCGCCGGTGTCGGCGACGACGGTGGTCATGGTCTTGAGTTGGTCAAGCTTGCTCATATCAGGCTCCGAGCGGAATGTCGCCGGACGGATGTTGACCGCGCCGACCCCAACCTCACAAGGTCCGGGCGCTATCCTGCCATTGGTAGTTCGGGATATCCCGTATCGGCGCTGCTGGCGCCCAGGGGTTTGTGAGAAGCACTCCCAAGGACTGTCGCCGCTTTGCAATCTGTCAGCCGCGGCGGCCAATGGCTGTTGCTCGGTTGAGAATACCAATCACGCCAACTGCATCTCATCGCCATGGACTTGCTGCTGACGACCACTGCCGGTGCGGAGCAGGATATGGACGCGGCGCTCGCCCTGATCCGCGCCCACCTGCATTGTGCGCCCGAGGCCCTCGTGCCCGTCCGGCGGCGCTTTTTCGACAGTTTCGAGTGGAGCCTCTACGCCGCCGATGCGGCGTTGGAGGAGATCAGCGCCGAGGGTCGACGCGAGCTCGTGTGGCAGGACCTCGCCGACCAGGGCAGGGTGCTGGCTCGGCAGTTGATCGATGCGGAGCCCGGTCTCATCGGAGAGCTCCCGCCGGGGCCGGTGCGCGAGCGTCTGGCGCCACTCCTAGGCGTGCGCCGCCTGCTCAGCGTGGCCTCCCTGAGCGGTATCCGCCGCACGCTGCGCGTGCTGAACGACGATGACAAGACCGTCGCGCGCATCCTGCTGGAACAGACGCATGTCGAGCGCGCGGATGGCCATGCGGCGGTGGCGCTGCCACTGCGGCTACAGCTCATCGGCGTGCGAGGCCACAAGGCGGAGGCCGTGTCGGTCGCCCGTCAGTTGCAGACCATCCTGGCGTTGGTATCCGCGCCGGCACCGCTGTACCTGGATGCCCTCGCAGCCGCGGACTGCCGCCCGGGCAGCTACTCGTCGAAGCTGGATTATCGACTCGATCCGGCACAGTCGG
Source organism: uncultured Thiohalocapsa sp. (assembly GCA_964524185.1). GTDB lineage: Bacteria > Pseudomonadota > Gammaproteobacteria > Chromatiales > Chromatiaceae > Thiohalocapsa. Next base: position 55,478 of record CAZGCI010000001.1, read on the forward strand.
CGGAAGCCGCCACGCGAGCCATTCTGCTTGGCCTGCTGGACACGCTAGACGCGAATGTTGACGGCGCTCGGCAGGCCCTGGACCCGGAGTTCCTGCATGACCTGCGCGTAGCCACCCGGCGCACGCGCTCGGCGCTTAGCCAGATCAAGGGCGTGCTGCCGTCGGCCGTCGTCGACGACTTCAAGCTCCGCTTCGCCTGGCTGCAGCAGGTCACGGGCCCCGTGCGGGACCTGGACGTCTCTTTGCTGGACTTTCCGCAGCGCAAGGCCGCCCTGCCGCCGCCGCTGCGCGATGACCTGGATCCGCTGCGGCACTGGCTCGAATGGCACCACAGCGCCGAGCAAAAGGCACTGTCGGAGGTGCTGGACAGCGCGCGCTTCAAGGCCCTGCTGCGGGACTGGCGCACCTTTCTGGAGGCTCGCGCCGGCAACGGCGCCGAGCACGCCACCACGCCCGTGAAGGTCGTAGCCGACAAGCGTATTCGGCGCATGCTTAAGCGTGTGCGCAAGGAAGGGCGAGCCATCAACCCTGCGTCGCCGCCCGAGGACCTCCATGAACTGCGCAAGAGCTGCAAAAAACTCCGGTACCTCATGGAATTTTTCCAGAGCCTGTACCCGACGCACGAGATCAAGGTGCTCATCAAACAGACCAAGGTGTTGTTAGACAATTTGGGCGGCTTCCAGGATCTTGCCGTGCAGGCGGACCACCTGCGTGAGACCGCCGTCGCCATGCACGCCCAAGGTGCAGCGCCGGTGCCCACACTGCTCGCCATAGGCGCACTCATCGGCCAGCTGTTGGAGCAGCAGCAGCGGGCGCGGCGCGAGCTGGCGCGCATCTTCGCGGGCTTCGACAGCGCGGAGCAGACGTCAGTCTGTCGACGGCTGTTTGCCGCCACGCGCGCCGGCCCCGCGGCGCCGGCGGAGCGGGACGCATGACGGTTCTCGGCGTGTACAGCATCAAGGGCGGCGTCGGCACGACCTCTAGCACCGTCAATCCGTCGCATCTCGCGACGGCCGAGGGCTGCCCCACCCTGGCGCTGGAGGTCGCGCGCATGGGCCTGCACCGGCTGCCGCTGCCGACCTATGCGCCGTCCAGCGCGTATCGCGCATGCTGGAAGGAGGCCATCGCGACGCTTTGACCGGCAAGCCGCCGTAACGACGGGCGCACTGCTGCACGCTGAGTACCGCTATGCTGCGCCGCGCACCGCGCGCAGGATCCGCTCCTCCAGCCAGTACACCGGCCGCCACGGCCAGCGCCCGGCGACGAAACCCACATGGCCGCCGGTGGGGCTGAGCTCGAGGGTGACACCGGGGCCGAGCTCATGGGCAAAGGGCAGGCTCGCCGGAAACAGGAAGGGGTCGTCGGCCGCTTGGATGACGAGGGTCGGTGTGCGGATGTTGGGCAAGTACTGCCGGCAGCTGGCCCGCTGGTAATAGTCGAAGACGCCGGCGAAACCGTTCAGGGGTGCCGTGATTTGGTCATCGAAGGTATTGAAGTTACCGATCGCGTCAAGGTCGAGGCGGGGGTCCAGTGCGGCCGGCCATGGGCGTGCATCGAATTTGCGCCGGAAGCTGCGCTTGAGTCGTTGCACCAGGTGGCCGCGGTAGACGCGTGAGAAGCCGAGCTCCAGTCGCAGCATCGCGTCGCGCAGCACAAAGGGCACCGAGACGGCAATGCCCTGCGCAATGGCGACGTCGGAGCGGCCTTCACCGAGATACTTCAGAAGCAGGTTACCACCGAGGGAGAAGCCCACTGCGGTCCGCGGTGGCCCGTCTGGGTCCGCGGCCAGCACCGCGAGCACCGCGGCGAGGTCGTCGCTGGCCCCGGAGTGGTAGGAGCGGTCGAGCCGGTTCGGCTCGTCGCCGGCGCCACGTAGGTGCATGAATACGGGCCGGAAACCCTCGTGGGCGAGGCGCGTGACCAGCGCGCCGGCGTAGTGCGAGCGTAGGTCGCCCTCGAGCCCGTGAATAATGAGCACCGACGGTCCATCGGTGTCGCCCACGGCCAGGTCGATGAAGTCTCCGTCGGTCAGCTCGATCCGACGCCGTCGCAGCCGCAGGGCGGGGGTGGGCGGCGCCCGTCGCGCCAGGCTGCCCCACAGCGTTTGTGCATGTGGCCCCGGTAGCCACCAGGCGGGGCGGAAGTCGCTTGTGACAATTTGACCCATGTTGATCGACCGCACTGACCGTAACCTTGGACATACTGGCGCCGCGCCTGATCCGCCATGGATTGCAGCTAGCCCACCTGGCGCGCGTACAGCGCTGCATAGGCGCCAGCCTCGTCCATGAGCTCGGCGTGGCTGCCCTCCTCGATGACGCGGCCGTGCTCCAGCACCAGCACGCGGTCCGCCTGACGCACAGCGCTCAGCCGATGGGCGATGATGAGCGTGGTACGCCCGGCAAGGAAGCGCGACAACGCTGCGTGCAGCTGCGCTTCCGTGGTGGCATCCAGCGCCGAGGTGGCCTCGTCCAAGATGACGACCTTCGGGTCTGCCAGCACCATCCGTGCCACCGCGAGGCGCTGGCGCTGACCGCCCGAGAGGCGCACACCGTTGCGCCCGACGATGGTGTCGAGGCCCTGCGGCAGGTCGGCCACCACCTCGGCAAGCTGGGCGACGCGCAGCGCCTGCCAAAGCTTGTCGTCCGGTATGCCCCGTCCGAGGGTAAGGTTGAGGCGCAGGCTATCGTTGAAGAGGGCGGGGTGCTGGAGCACGGTCGCGACGTTGTCGCGCACCACGTCCATGCCGATGCGCTCCACCGGCACGCCGTCGAAGCGCACCCGACCGCCGCTCGGTGCATAGAGCCCGAGGAGCACCTGCACCAGGGTGGTCTTGCCGCCCCCGCTGGCGCCGACAATGGCGACCTTCTCGCCAGCGGCCAGGTTGAACGAGATGCCGTTGAGCACCCGCGGCCCAGCACCATAGGCGAAGGTCAGGTCGGAGACGGCCACGTACACTGCCCGCTTGCCGGCGAAGGGGTTCTCCGCATGCGGCCAGGCGGGCTCCCGATGCAGCGCGAGCAGCCGGTTGATTCGCTTCAAGGCGGCATCCGCAGCCTGGAAGGCGTACTGCACGTTCAGCACCTCCTGCACCGGTCCCATCATGAACCAGAGGTAGGCGAAAACTGCCAGCATCTCGCCGATGGTGAGGTCGGAGAACAGCACCATCAGCATGCTCACCGCCCGGAACAGGTCGAAACCGAACAGAAACACGGTGAAGGACAGCCGATTTGCGGCGTCGCTTTTCCAGGTGAAGGCGCACGACCAGCGGCGGATGGCGTCGGCGGTGTCGATGCCGCGGCCGATGAAGAAGCGCTCACGATTGGCGGCACGGATCTGTTGGATAGCGTCCAGCGTCTCCGTCAGGCTTTGGGTGAAGGCCTCGTAGGCGGCGTTCTCGCGCCGCTTCATCTCTTTGACGCGGCGGCCAAAGACCAGGGTGACGTAGATGACAGCGGGATTCAGTAGCAGAATAAACAGCCCAAGCTGCCAGTGCATCCACAGCAACACTGCGGCGGTGCCGAGGATGCTCAGCACGGCGACGATGAACTTGGCAACGGCGCTACCGATGAACTCATCCACGGCGTCTACGTCCGTGACCAGGTGTGAGGCGACGGTGCCGCTGCCGAGGGTCTCGTACTCGGCCATGGAGACGCGCCGGAGTCGCGCCAGTAGGGCGCTGCGGATGCGAAAGACGATAGCCTTGGAAATTACGGTGAACTGCCTGCTCTGCACAACGGCAAGCCCTACGGACAGCGCCCGCAGCCCGATGGATGCCCCCAGCACCGCTAGCACGTACAGCACCGGGCCGTGCCAGTCCGGCGGGAAGACGCGGTTCATGAGCGCGACGGCCGCTCCCGGGCTGTCCAGCAACACCTCGTCCACCAGCAGCGGCATCAACAGCGGTACCGGCACCGCGGCGAGGGTGGCGAGCACGGCAACGACGTTTGCAAGCACCAGCGCACGGCGGTGTTCGCCGGCCATGGCGAGCAGGTGCGACCAGCGGTACGCGGCCGTTGCGGTCGATGCGATGGCGTCTTGGGACATTTCTGCAACAGAAACCCAGCTGTTTTAGCGTCAGGGGGCGGAGGATGATCGCTTAGTGGATTGACCCAAATGGAGTTATCCGAATACACGTGGGATGATGCTGAGAGACGGCATTTGTGGCATAGCGACACCGTCACCTATACTCTCCGATGCCGCCCCACCGCCCATGCCAACCGGCCCTGCGAGAGCCTATGACCAAGCATCGAACGGCGCCGTTGCTCGCCGCCTGCGCCATCGCACTCCTGCCCGTGCTGAGTTCCGCGGCGGACCTCTTGTCCGTCTACGACCTTGCTGTGGATAGCGATCCATCCCTGCGCGAGGCGGAGCAGACCCTGTTCGCGACGCGCGAGGTCAAGCCCCAGTCCCGGGCGTTGCTGTTGCCCAACTTCGGCGTCACGGGCGAGCTGGACTACCAGTCCGTCGACGCGTCCGGCAAAAGCGCGGCCGGCAGATTCAACCGCAGCGACGACTTCTCCACGCAGCGTGCCGCTGCGGTGGTGAACCAATCGGTCTACAACCGCGCCGACTGGGTGCGTCTGAGTCAGGCGGACGACACCATCGCCCAAGCCGAGGCCGAATACCGAAACGCGCAGATCGATCTCATGGTTCGCGTGACTGAGGCCTACTTCGCAGTGCTGGAGGCGGCCGACCTCGTGCGCGTGCAGGAGGCCCTGGTGGCCGCCGACGAACGCCAGTTGGAGCAGTCCAAGCAGCGCTTCGAGGTGGGGCTCGTGGCCATCACCGACGTCAACGATAGCCAAGCGGCCTTCGACCGCTCCCGTGCCCAGCTCATCACCGGCGAGAACGCACTGAATAATGCCTGGGAGGCGCTGCGGCGGATTATCGGACCGGTATCTGTGCCCCTGGCGCGACTCGGCGACCGGCTGCCGCTGGCGCCCCCAGAGCCCAACGACATCAACATCTGGGCGGAGACGGCCCTCGCCAACAACTACGCCATCATCGCCGCGCGGGAAGCGGCGGAGGCCGCGCGCAAGGACATCGAGATCGAGCGCTCCGGTTACTACCCGCGCGTCGATCTCCAGGCGGGCTACGACGTGAGCCGATCTGGTGCCGAGTTCAACACTGATACGGATACGGGCTTCGTCGGCCTCTCGGTCAACGTACCCATCTATCAGGGCGGTGCGGTCGCTTCGCGCACTCGGCAGGCGGGGCACCAATTCCGCGCCGCGCAGGATCGCCTCGACCAGCGGCGCCGCGCCGTCGTCAACCAGGTGAAGGACGCTTTCCGTGGTATCACCTCCAGCATCAGCGACGTGCGCGCCCGTCAAGCGGCCATCGTCTCCGCGCGGAGCTCGTTGGAATCCACCCAGGCGGGCCTCGAGGTGGGCACCCGCACCCAGGTGGACGTCCTGAACGCCCAGCGCGCCCTGTTCCAGGCGGAGTTCGAATACCTATCCGCCCGCTACAACTACATTATCAATGGCGTGCGCCTCCACCAAGCCACCAGCACACTGACGCGCGATGTGCTGGCCAAGGGCAATGCATGGCTCACCGATACCGACGCGGTGCCGCCGCCGGCTTACTGAAGTAGGGATGAGGGAGCGGTCCCTACGCGGCTTGACCGCCCCAGATCTCTGCGGATGCGTCAGGTCTTCCACGCCGCGTCGTGTGTGAGACGCGAGCAGGGGGCGAGGCGCACGCAACGCCGACGCCAGGGATGCGTCGCCGCGCCTTGGCCCTGGCGAGTGAACGACCCGCTGGCGTGCCGGCGCTCCAGTCGCTCGTCGGCCTGGGACATCGCCTCGCGAGTCCCTTAGGAGGCGACATGCGATCAAAACCGCACCGGGGTGACTCGTGCCCAATCTCCTAGCCCCTAGCCCCTAGCTCACAAATGTCAGGCAATTCCATCGGCAAATCTTTCGTGCTCACCAGCTTTGGTGAGAGCCACGGGCCGGCCATCGGCGGCATCGTCGACGGTTGTCCGCCGGGGCTGCCGCTGGCGGAGGCGGATCTGCAGCATGACCTGAACCGGCGTCGGCCGGGCCAGTCTCGCCACACCACCCAGCGTCGTGAGGCAGACGCGGTGCGCATCCTGTCCGGTGTCTTCGAGGGCCGCACCACCGGTGCCCCCATTGGGCTGTTGATCGAAAACGAGGACCAGCGGTCCAAGGACTACTCCGAGATTGCCGACAGGTTTCGCCCCGGCCACGCGGACTACACCTACACCATGAAATACGGCCGCCGCGATTACCGCGGCGGGGGGCGCTCGTCGGCGCGGGAGACGGCGATCCGTGTCGCTGCCGGTGGCGTTGCTAAGTGCTGCCTGCGCGAGCTTGCCGGGGTCCGGGTTCGCGGGTACTTGTCCAAGCTCGGCCCCCTGACGACCAGCACGCCCGGCGCCGCCGGCTTCGACTGGGCGCAGGTCGATCAAAACGCGTTCTTCTGCCCGGACCCGGCCCGGGTCCAAGCGCTCGAGGAGTACATGGATGCGCTGCGCAAGTCTGGTGACTCCATCGGCGCAGAGGTGACGGTGATTGCCGAGGGCGTGCCCCCCGGGCTCGGTGAGCCTGTCTTCGACCGCCTCGACGCCGACATCGCCCATGCTTTGATGGGCATCAACGCCGTCAAGGGTGTCGAGATCGGCGTTGGTTTCGCGGCCGTGGCACAACGGGGCACCGAGCACCGCGATGAGATGACCCCCGATGGCTTCCTGTCCAACAGCGCTGGCGGGGTGCTGGGCGGTATCTCGACGGGTCAGGAGATCATCGCCCGGTTGGCATTGAAGCCCACCAGCAGTATCCGGCTGCCCGGTCGCACCGTGGACTTGGGCGGCCGCGCGACGGAGGTGGTCACCAAGGGCCGCCATGACCCCTGCGTCGGCATCCGCGCCACGCCCATCGCCGAGGCCATGCTCGCGCTGGTGTTGGCGGACCACCTGCTCCGGCAACGTGCCCAAAATGCGCACGTGGTGCCGCCGCTCGCCCCCATCCCGCCCGGGCATCGCTGAGTCCGCGCCGCCGCCGTCGCGGCGCCCGTCAGACAGCATCGCTGCCCAGTCGCTTTGCCTCTGCCCGGCCCTGACGCTCCCCGGACAGGCCCTGGTCGATGCCCTACGCACGCCTTTCCAGCTACTACTTCTTCTACTTCGCGGCCCTCGGTGCCCTTGTGCCGTATTGGGGGCCGTATCTGCTTGAACGTGGCTTCGCGCCGGCGGGTATCGGTGCACTGATGGCCGTTCTGATGGGCACCAAGATCGTCGCGCCCAACCTCTGGGGCGCGCTAGCGGATCGCGCCGGCGCGCGGATGTCCGTGGTGCGCCTCGGCGCACTGCTGGCGATGGTTTGTGTCATCCCGGTGTTCTGGGCCGACGGTTTCTGGACCATGGCCCTGGTGATGGCGGCCTTCAGCTTCTTCTGGAACGCGCCGTTGCCGCTTGTGGAGGCGGTGACCCTAAACCACCTCGGCTCGCACGTGACCCGCTACGCCGGGGTGCGGGTTTGGGGTAGCCTAGGCTTCATCGTCACCGTCCTGTTGCTGGGCTGGTGGCAGGAGTGGGCGGGCAGTGCGGTGGTGCCCCTCACCGTGCTGCTGCTCTTCGGCGGGGTCTTGTTGGCCTCGCTCCTCATTCCAGATTGCGGACAAGTCCAAGCTGAGCATGCGACGCTGCGGCTGCGCCGGCTGCTGGTGCGACCGGACATCCTGGCGTTGCTCGCCGCCTGTCTGTTGATGCAGGCAAGCCACGGCGCCTATTACGCCTTTTATTCCATTCACCTGCAGGCAAACGGCTATAGCGACACGCTCGTCGGCGCCCTCTGGGCGCTCGGGGTCGGCATGGAGGTGCTGGTGTTCATCAACATGCACCGATTGCTGGCGCGCTTCGGCGCCCGCTGCCTGCTGCTGGTGAGCCTGGGGTTGGCCATGCTGCGGTGGCTGCTGATCGGCGCCTTTGTGGACCTACTGGCCGTACAGCTCATTGCGCAAGGCCTGCACGCGGCCACCTTCGGGGCCTTTCACGCCTCCGCCATCCATTTGACGCATCACTACTTTACGGGCCGAACCCAGGGACGCGGCCAGGCGCTCTACAACAGCGTGAGCTTCGGCATCGGCGGCGCCATGGGTAGCCTGATCGCCGGCTCGCTGTGGGCGAGCGCTGGGGCCCTTGCTACCTATGCGGTGGCGTCTGGACTCGCCGCACTGGGGTTCTTGGCCGCGCTATTCGTGGATCGGCAACGCCGGTACTGATGCAGCCCCGCCTCGCCCCTTTGCGCGAACGCGACACCGGCGCAGGCGCGAGCGCAGCTCGCGGCGCCGTTGTGCCCGCGGACTGCAATGGGCTGCCCAGCCCAGCCCAGCTCAGCCCAGCTCAGCCCAGCTCACCCCAGCCCTGCCTAGCCGCAGACCCGTCTAACTTAGTCCAGCAGCTCCCGCTCCGCCCCATGACCCAGACCTACGCCGTGCGGCCCGGTCGCCGGTATCCGCCCGGCGCCAGTATCAATGACCAAGGCATCAATTTCTCGCTCTACAGCCGGCACGCCACCGCCGCCACGCTGCTCCTCTATGCCCCAGGGGCCGACGCGCCGCTGCAGGTGATTGAGCTGGACCCGGAGGTGAACCACACCTTCTTCAGCTGGCACGTCGAGGTGGTGGACCTGCCGCCGGGCACTCGCTACGCCTGGCGCCTCGACGGCCCCTGGGATCCAAAGCGCACCGGTTGGCGGTACGACCCGCGCGTGGAGCTGCTCGATCCCTGGGCGCGGGCCCTGGACACCAGCCATTGGGACCGTGCGCAACGCTGCGGCGAAGGGCCGCGGCCCGGGGACAGCATCCGCGGCGTAGTGTTGGCGGACCCCTACGACTGGGAGGGCGATGAGCCGCTGCCCATGCCCTCCGAGGACATGGTCATCTACGAGCTGCACGTCGGCGGCTTCACTGCCCACCCGAGCGCCCGCGTCGCACACCCGGGCAGCTTCGCCGGCGTGACCGAGAAGATCCCGCACTTACAGCGCCTTGGCATTACCCACGTGGAGCTTATGCCGGTGATGGCCTTCGACCCGCGCGATGTGCCGCCGGACACCGGGGCGGCGGGGCTGACCAACTTCTGGGGCTACAGCACCCACGGCTTCTTCGCACCCCATCCGGGTTTCTGCGTCGGTGCGCCGGAGGCGCATCGGCGGGAGTTCCGGGACATGGTCAGGGCCTTACATCGCGCTGGTATCGGCGTGTTGCTGGACGTGGTGTTCAATCACACCGCCGAGGGCGGTGTCGGGGGGCCGACGATCCACTTCAAAGGCCTCGGCAATGAGACCTTCTACATGCTGGACCCCGCCGACCGCGGCCGGTATCTCGACTTCACCGGCTGCGGCAATACGGTCAACGCCAACCACCCCTTCGTTGCCCGCTACATTATCGACTGCCTGGAGTACTGGGTGCGCGAGATGCATGTGGACGGTTTCCGCTTCGATCTCGCCAGTGCCCTAGCCCGCGATGCCCATGGTGTGCCGCTGGAGCACCCGCCGGTGCTTTGGGGCATCGAGCTCTCGGATGTGCTCGCCGGCACCAAGATCATCGCCGAGGCTTGGGACGCCGCGGGCCTTTACCATGTCGGCAGCTTTCCGGGCTATCGCTGGATGGAGTGGAACGGCCGCTATCGGGACAACCTGCGCGCCGCCGTGCGCGGCGATCCCGGTCAGGTGGCGGAGCTCGCCACGCGCATGGCCGGCAGCAGCGACCTCTACCAGGGCAACCTGCGCCACCCCATCAACAGCATCAACTTCGTCACCTGCCACGACGGCTTCACGCTTGCCGACCTCGTCGCCTACAACCACAAGCACAATCATGCCAATCAGGAAGGCAACCGCGATGGCTGCGAGCACAACCTGAGCTGGAACTGCGGCGTTGAGGGCGACACCGACGACCCAGCGGTGCGAGCGCTGCGCCGCCGCCAGGCGAAGAATTTTTTGACCGTCTTGCTGCTCAGCCAGGGTATCCCGATGCTGACGGCCGGTGATGAATTCCTCCGCACTGCTGGCGGTAATAACAACACCTGGTGCCAGGACAACCCCACCGGTTGGCTCGACTGGGGTCTCGCTGAGACCAATGCCGATATGCTGCGCTTCACCGGCGGGCTGACGGCGCTGCGCATGCGCCACCCCAGCCTGCGCCGACGCCACTTCCTGCGCGACGGCGACATCCAGTGGCAGTCCCTGGACGGCGGCGCCCCCGCCTGGGACGACCCTGCGTGCCGCGAGCTTGCATTCACCCTGCGTGGTCGGACCGACAGCGAGCCGCCGCTGCACGTGCTGATGAACTTCGGCGCCAGGGAGCGGACCTGCCTGCTGCCGGGCCCGGCGCACGGGTGGCGTTGGGCCATCGCCGTGGACACCGGCGCGCGGTCGCCGCGCGACCTCATCGAGCGCGAGGCGCAGCGCACCATTGGTGCGCGACGTTGGCGGCTGGGGGCGCGGAGCATCCTCGTGCTGGAGGGACATGCCCGCTGACCCGCGATCACGGAGCAAACCCCTTGGTCGAGCGCGGTACGCCCGTGTCTGTTGGCCCCCGGCGGCTGCTGCGCTCGCACCCGTTCGGTGGACGGGCCGGCGGCCGACAGTCGCCTTCCCCTAAGCCCGCGCATGCCCCCGTGGGGCGGCAAGCTCGCCAACCGCGCGCCGGATCGGGCACAATTCCCCGCTGGCCTCCCTGTATTTCGGCGCCACAATGCTGGCCACCAACATTTCCCACGCGCTCGGCTTGCATCTGCATCAGCCTCCGGGCAATCTGGCCCTTCTGATCGATGCCAACCCTCGGGAAGCCGAGCAGATCATCCGCTGCTATGAACGCCCGCCGCGTTTTGCGCGGCAGTACGCCGATGTCGGGCATCTGCACGTCGGCTTCTCAGGCATTCTATTGGAGCAATTGCTGAATCCCGAGGTTGTTGACCGTTATCGCCACATCATCGACATCCCGGCAATGCTCGATGCCTATCGCAATGCGCCGAATATCGAGCTGATCGGTATGGGCTACTTCCATCCCATCTTCCCGCTGATTCCGCCTGCCGACTGGGAGGAACAGCTGTGCAGCGGTCGTGAGCTGATGGTCGAAGTTTTTGGCCGGGCGCCGCGGGGCTTCTGGCCGCCTGAGATGGCCTTCTCTATGGAGCTGATTCCGGCCCTGGTGCGCGCTGGCTATGAGTACGTTGTGGTGGACGGCGTCCATGTGCACCCTGAGGATGGCGTCAGCGATGTCTTCCGCCCCTACCTCGCCGGTGACGGAGACACCTGCATCACCGTTGTGCCGCGCGACCGCGACCTGTCCAGCGCCCAGGAGAGTGGTCTGGACGCCAGTTGGTTCGCGCACGAAGTGACGCACCGCTGTCGCTTCTCGCCGCGCCCGGAGGAGCCCAGACTCTGCACGACTTGGTCCGACGGGGAGAATGGCGGCTGGTTCCGCCAGACGCCGGAAGACGCTGGCTTCTTCGGCCACTACTTCTCGCCCTACATGGAGCACGTGCGCGGCGGCGACTATCCGATTCGACCGGTGGCACTCAGCGACTACCTAGCCTCCCACCCCGCCCGTGCGCGCGCGCATGTGCAGACCGGTGCCTGGGATGTTGGCGCCACATCGGGGTACGATCTCAGCCAGTGGGCGGGCTCGCCGCGGCAGCGCGACGCTGCTGAAACCGTAGGTGACCTGAGTCGCCGCTGGTGGGCGCTCAAGTCGGCTGCCAAAGCGCCCGTCGAGGCGCTCAGCCGCGCCCGCCGCCTGGTGCTAGAGGCGCAGACGAGCTGCTACCTGTTCTGGGGCGATGACTGGCTGCCTAAGCTGGCGGCGCTCACCGATGCCGCTGCCGAGCGCATCGAAGCCCTGGAGGCGCCCGTGGCGGATACGGAAACCCCCGCTGAGGAGGCGGGGCAGATGCCGGCAACCGAGGCGCCCAAGGATCGGACCTCGCACCAGCCGACACATCAGGAAGGGGCGCCCAACGCGCAGGCGAAAGCGACGACGACTGAGCCGACGACGGTGCTGCCTGCGCGCATGCCAGGCAAGTCAGCCGAAGCGGAGTCGGGCACCAGCCGCAGGGGCAAGACTGGCGCCGCGGCGACAGAGAAGGCGCCAGGGAGCGGGCGCTGAGCGTGCACGGCTGCTCCCCCTGTCGCAGCGCATGCCGCCGTGAGCAATGACCGCGGTGGGGGCGCAGCGCCCGCCACGCCGACAGACCCCAGCCTGGCCAGCCCTGGCCATGATGGGGCCACCAGCACCGCGGCGTTTCCGGAGACAGTCGTTGGCACCCGCCTGGTGCTTTACCAGACCGAAGACGGTGCGGTAGACCTGCGCTGGCATATCGACCCAGCCGACATCGCCCAGGCGCGTGCCGCCTTCGGCACGACGGAAGCGCATCCGGTGCTGCGGCTGCACCGCCTCGGCACCGCCGGCGACAACCAGCCCCTCGCCGATGCGGACCTGGGCGACGACAGGGATGCCGAGGGCGGTCTGGCGCATTACGCTGCGCCGGATGCCGAGGGTCTGCTGCAAGCCGAGATCGGGCTCACCAGCGATGACGGTGGCTGGCTTCTGATTGCCCGCTCCAACGGCTTGCCGGCGGCCGCAGCCGTCGGCGTCGACTTCCTTAAGGCCCCCGGCCCGACCGTCGACCCGACCGCGGAAGACCCGCAGGACGGCGGCAACCCCGATGACGGACCCCAGACGCCGCCGCTGCGCTTGAAGCCCGAGTTCCCACTGGTGGAGCCCGTCTACTCCGAACGAGCGCGATCCGCCCCGCCCGACTCCGCCGCACCGGTGGCTGTTGGGGGCCACACACCGGTCGCGCCGGCGCTCAGGGCGCACAATCGTCACGGCATGGACCTGAGCCTCGGCGCTGTGCAGCAGCACACCGACCTGGCGGCGCTCGGCATCGGGCTGCCGGGTACAGCAGATGCATCGCCGCCCCCAGGCGGCGTGGTTCCGCGGCTGGCGCCGCGCCCGCCGCAACCCCCGCAGATTGCCGACACGAGCCGCAATGCTGCAAACAGCCACAGGCCCGAGGCCCAGGTGCCGCTGCCGGGTAGTGGTCCGCTACGCCCGCAGGCAGATGGGGCGAGCCTGCACGCCGAGCTCGTGGTCCACGGCAGTGCCCCGCCGTACACCCTCCTGGACCTGGGTGGGCATGCCTACCGCGTTGGACCGGGCGGGCGCTTCGTGCTGCACATCCCCATCGGGGAGCATCAGGTCATCATGCGCGTGCTGGCGGCACTGCCCAGGCTGCCGGTGGCGCCCCGCGACGACGCCACGGGCTAGGTCGATGGCGACTGGGTGCGACCGCTAACGCGACCGAGGCGCTGCAGTCGCTTCGGCAGGTCTGACGACGCGGTGCGTATAATCCGACGCAGTATCGGTCCGTTCCGTCCGTCCCGCTGCCGGCCGGATTTGTGCGCCACCCCGTTCGGGCCGTCCACACCGTGAGTCGGTCGCGGACCACCGGCACCAGCCAAGGACTCCCTATGTTCATCCTGATGGCCAGCCCTGAATGTGCCCCTGTCGCCAAGGCTGGCGGGCTCGGCGACTTCGTGCACGGCCTCGCTCGGGAATTGGCCATTCGCGGCAATGCCGTCGAGGTCGTCCTGCCTAAGTACGACTGTCTGCGCGCCGACCGGATTGCCGGCATACACAAGGCCTACCCAGACCTCTGGGTGCCCTTCTATGACAAGGCCATCCATTGCGACGTGCACTGCGGCGAGGTCGATGGGCTCGAGTGCTACTTCATCGACGCCCATTCCGAGCACCGCTTCTTCAACCGCGGCAAGATCTACGGCGACGCGGACGACCCGGACCGGTTTGCCTTCTTCTCGCGGGCGGTGATGGAGTTTCTGTACAAATCCGGCAAGCGTCCGGACATCATCCACTGCAACGACTGGCACACGGGACTCATGCCGGTGCTGCTCTATGAGGTCTATGCCGGGCTCGGCATGGATCGAACACGCGCGTGCTACTCGTTGCACAACCTGGGCCACCAAGGCTGGACAGACCCGCACGTCTTGCACATGAACGGCCTGGACGCCGGCCGTCTCATGGCCCCGGAGCGCTTGCGCGACCCCGGCAACCCGGGTGCTGTCAACCTCATGAAGGGCGGCATCGTCTTCTCGAACTTCGTTACCACCGTGTCCCCACGCTACGCCTGGGAGGTGCAGCACACCGAGCAGGGCATGGGGCTCCAGGGCGTGCTGCAGGAACATGACCGCAAATTCGGCGGTGTCCTGAATGGCATCGACTACGACACCTGGAACCCGGCGGTGGACCCGCACCTACCCGCCAACTATGGTCCCGACACGCTACCCGAAAAGGCCAAGTGCAAGGCTGCCTTGCGGGCACGCGTGGGTCTGAGCGATGTCTTCAAGCCCCTCGTCGCCGTCGTGAGCCGGCTCGACCGGCAAAAGGGCGTGGAGCTCATCCGCCATGGCATCTACTACGCGCTAGAGCAGGGCTGTCAGTTTGTCCTGCTCGGCAGCGCGTCGAGCGCGGACGTTGACGCGGACTTCTGGCATATCAAGCACGAAATGGACGCGAGCCCCGACTGTCATCTGGAGCTCGGCTACGACGAAGACCTGGCGCACCTGATCTACGCCGGGGCAGACATGATCCTGATTCCAAGCGTGTATGAGCCCTGCGGCCTGACGCAGATGATCGCAATGAAGTATGGCTGCGTTCCCGTCACCAGGCGCGTCGGTGGACTGGCGGACACGGTGTTCGACGCCAACTACTCCGATCGGCCCTTCGAGGAGCGCAACGGCTACGTCTTCGACGATTTCACCTATGCGGGGCTGGAATCCGCGCTTGGGCGAGCCATCGGCCTGTGGAAACGCTTTCCGGATTATTTTCGGCAGCTCCGGGTCAATGGCATGCGCCAGGATCACTCTTGGAACGTGCCGGGGCAGCACTACCTCGATATCTACAATCACATCCGCGCCTGATCGGGCCGACCCCCAAGGCCTGCGTCATCAGCGCCGGTTGCCGCCCAGACCCCGGCACCGATTGGGCCGAAGTCCGGTCCTCCGCTCCGGATTGCACTGGGCTGTACACCCAGGGGCGGCGTGAAGGGACGGCCTGACCTTGCCTGGCCCGATTCGGCGCTCGACCGCCGCACGTCGGTCAAACGGCCGGCTTGACGCCGGACCGGCGAGGGGGCAACCGCCGTTGCGGCCTGGTTTGTCGGCGAACAAGGGCATGAAGGACGCGATCCACATCGAGCAGCTTCCGTATCACGCTGACACCGCGGCACTTTTCGGCGCCGTCGCCGCCGAGCCCTGGGCGGTATTCCTCGACAGCAATGCCGGGCGTGCCGTCGGTGGTCGGTGGGATATCGTCGCACTCGCGCCGCGGATGACGCTGCGCACCTGCGGCGCCCTCACCGAGGTCCGCGTCGGCCATACGGTTCGCCATAGCGCCGAAGATCCTCTGGTGCTGCTGCGCGCCGCCTTGGGCCCACGGCCCGAGTCCGCCGCTACCACCCTGCCCTTCGTCGGCGGGGCCATCGGCTGGCTCGGTTATGACCTGGCGCGCCGCTTCGAGCGTCTCGGGCTCCAGACCGCGCTCCCTTGCGGCTCGGCGCAGATGGCTGTTGGTCTCTACGATTGGGCCCTGGTGGTGGACCATCAGGCGTGCGCAAGCTGGCTAGTGGGCCGTGGCGACACCGCGGACCCGCGCCGGCAGCGCCTGCGCCGCCTTGCGCTCGTTCGGCCCTTGCTAAGGTCGCGGCATTTTCGCGTCGTGGGGCCACTGACCAGCGATATGGATGCCGCCGGCTATGCACGGCGCTTCGCGTCCGTGCAGCGCTTCATTCGCCAAGGCGACTGTTACCAAGTCAATCTAGCGCGGCGCTGGGAAGTACCCGTCGCCGGTGATCCCTGGGCGGCTTATACCCGGCTGCGGCAGCTGAACCCGGCGCCCTTCGCTGCTTACCTGAGCACCCCGGGCCTGCAGGTGCTCTGCGCCTCCCCCGAGCGTTTCCTGGCGCTGCGCGACGGTCAGGTGGAGACGCGTCCCATCAAGGGCACCGCGGGTCGGCACCTCGACCCGGCGCGCGATCAGGGGCTCGCCGAGGGGCTCGCGGCGAGTGAGAAGGACCGCGCTGAGAACCTGATGATCGTGGACCTGTTGCGCAACGATCTCGGTCGCTGCTGCGAGACGGGCAGCATCCGCGTACCGGAGCTGTTTCAGGTGGAGTCCTACGCCGGTGTGCATCACCTGGTGAGCAGTGTGACCGGCCGGCTCCGCACCGATGCCGATGCCCTGTCGCTGCTCCGCGCCTGTTTCCCGGGCGGCTCCATCACCGGTGCGCCCAAGATCCGCGCTATGCAGATCATCGACGCGCTGGAGGGTGCGCCCCGGGGCGTCTATTGCGGCAGCATCGGCTATATCGGGTTCGACGGCGCGATGGATACCAATATCGCCATCCGCACCGCCAGTGTCAGCGACGGCCGCCTGGAGTTCCGCGCCGGCGGCGGTTTGGTGGCAGACTCCGACTGCGGCACCGAATGGGTCGAGATCGGGCTCAAGGCGCGGGCAATGCTGGATCTGGTGGCCGCGTTCGGCGCAGCGCCAGGGCCGTCCGTGCGATCGACTCTTGAACCGGTTTCCTTGCGCGGCGATGCCGGCTGAGATGCTCGACCGACCCGGCGCCGGCAAGGGGAAGGGCCGGGGCGCACGCGCTGACACGAGGGGTGCGCGTGCGCGCCTCGGCCCTTGGCCTTGGCCTTGGCCGGTGAACGACTCGCTGGCGTGCTGGTGCCCCAGTCGCTCGTTGATCCGAGGCATTGCCTCGCGAGTCCCTAATGCTGCCTGAATAGGATGTGAGCATGATGAAGAACCCAACCGTTGAAGCCATGATTGCCATCGTTGTAGCCCTATTGGTGGCCGCCGGCGTTGCCTGGGCGGGCAGCCAGGGCGGTGTCAGCGTCGCTGGTATGCCGCTGTTCGCGCTGGCCGGCGTGGTGGCCTTCGTCATCCAGTGGGTGGTGTTCGTGCCCTCGTATCGAGCGCAGACGGAGCATTGGTACGACCTCACCGGCAGCGTCACCTATCTGACCGTGGTCATCGGCACCCTACTGCTGGCGGGGCGGTTCGATGCGCGGTCCATGTTGCTGGGACTGCTGGCCACCATCTGGGCGGTCCGCCTCGGCAGCTTTCTCTTCCTGCGGGTCCGGAAGGCCGGGGCAGACACCCGCTTCGATGACATCAAGCCCTCGTTCATCCGCTTTCTGATGGCCTGGACCGTGCAAGGGCTTTGGGTGTTTCTGACCCTGGGGGCCGCGTTGGCTGCCATGACCGCGGCGTCTGCGCCACCGCTTGGGCTCATCGGCTGGATCGGGCTCCTGGTCTGGGTGCTCGGCTTTGGCATCGAGGCCGTGGCGGATGCCCAGAAGCAGGCGTTTCGCAAAAACCCGGCCAACAAAGGCCGCTTCATCCAATCCGGCCTCTGGGCCTGGTCGCGGCATCCGAA
Organism: uncultured Thiohalocapsa sp.; assembly: GCA_964524185.1. Classification (GTDB taxonomy): domain Bacteria; phylum Pseudomonadota; class Gammaproteobacteria; order Chromatiales; family Chromatiaceae; genus Thiohalocapsa. Next base: position 72,972 of record CAZGCI010000001.1, read on the forward strand.
CTACTTCGGCGAGATCACGCTCTGGGTGGGTATCGCACTGATTGCGCTGCCGGCGCTCTCCGGCTGGCAGCATGTGACGCTGATCTCGCCGGTGTTCGTCTATCTGCTGCTGACGCGGGTGAGTGGGATTCCGATGTTGGAATCGCGCGCCGATGAGCGCTGGGGGGATGATCCGGGCTACCAGGCATACAAGGCGCGCACCCCGGTGTTGTTTCCGCGGCCACCGGGCGCCCTCGGTGAGGGTTGAACCACCCCCTCACCGGTGTTGATCGGGGCGCTGACGCTGTTCTGTGCGGGCGGCGCCTGGCCGACCCCGCTGCCGGTGCCGATGTTGTTGCCCCGACGGCACCGTTGGCTCAAACCAGAGCGGCCTCCAGGGCTTCTAGCAATCGAGCGTTCTCGTGCGGCGTGCCGATGGTGATGCGCAAGCAGTCAGCGAGCAGCGGGTGGGTGCCGTTGAGCTGCTTGATCAGCACGCCGCGGTCTAGCAGGCCCTGGAACACGGCGCCGGCGCGGCCGGGCGCGGTGCGCACGAGAATGAAGTTGGCATCACTCGGGTAGGGGGTGATGCCGTGGAGCGCACTGAGCGCGGCGTAGAGTTCCTCGCGCTCGGCGCGAATGCTTGCGGTCTGCTCATCCCAGGCAGCATGGTGGCGAAGCGCGAAGGCGGCGCTGGCCTGGGTCAGCGCGTTGACGTTGTAGGGCAGGCGCACCTTGTCGACCTCGGCGAGCAACTCCGGCGGGCCGGCGAGGTAGCCGAGGCGCAGACCGGCGAGCCCCATCTTCGAGACGGTGCGCATGACAAGCAGGTTTGGCCAGTCGCCTAGACGGGACAGGAAACTGCGGTCGGTGAAGGGCGCATAGGCCTCATCGACAATGACGAGGCCGGGGCTGGCCTCGATGATGCGCTCGATGGCGGCCGCGTCGAACAGGTTACCGGTGGGGTTGTTGGGATAGGCAATGTAGGTGAGCAACGGCGCCTCGCGGGCGATGCCGGCCAGGGTGGCATCCAAGTCGAGCCCGAAGTCGTCTGTCCGCAATGGTACGCCGACGTAGTCCATGCCGGCGAACAGCGCAATCATCCGGTACATGACGAAGCCAGGCTCCAGCGACAGCACCCTGCGGCCGGGCTGTGCAACCGCCAGCGCCAGCATCTGGATCAGCTCGTCGGAGCCGTTGCCGAGCAGCATGGCCATGTCTGCCGGGATGCCCAGGGCCTCGCGCAGGGCCTGTTGCAGATTGCGGCCCTGCGGATCCGGGTAGCGATTCAGCTCGGCATCACGCAGGGTCGCGAGCCAGTCCTCGCGCAGCGCCTCGGGCCAGGGATAGGGGTTTTCCATGGCATCGAGCTTGATGAGCCCGGCGCTGTCGGGGACGTGGTAGGCGCGCAGAGCGCGGATATCGTCACGAATGAGGTCGGTCACGGGCAGGGTCATCGAGGTGCCTCCACCGCGTGCCGCGAGGTCTGGGGGCGCGGCCAAGGCAGCAACCAGCGCTCGGCCCTTGGGCCGACTCGGCCCTGTGTGGCAAGACGCTGCAGCCGCCCGGTGCACCTCAGAACCGTCGGCATTAGCCCTCCCCCCGATATTCCGCCGACCTGGCATGCGCCGTTAGCCCCTCACCACGGGCCAGCACCGAGGCGGTCTTCGCGAGCTCTGCGGAGCCCGCCGGAGAGGCCATGATGAGGCTAGAGCGCTTTTGGAAGTCGTAGACACCGAGCGGCGAGCTGAATCGGGCGGTGCGGGACGTGGGCAGCACGTGGTTCGGGCCGGCGCAGTAGTCCCCCAGCGCCTCGGCCGTGTGGCGTCCCATGAAGATGGCGCCGGCATGGCGAATCTTGGCGGCCAGGGCCTCGGGGTCGGCTACGGACAGCTCCAGGTGCTCCGGCGCGACGTGGTTGGCCACATTGGCCGCGTCCTCCATGTCCTGTGCCAGGATCAGGGCGCCGCGGTTCTTTAGGGCTGTGGCGATGATGTCGCGGCGCTCCATGGTGGGGAGCAGCTTGTCGATGCTCATCGCGACGCGATCGAGGTAGTCGTTGTCCCAGGCGATCAGGATGGACTGGGCGTCCTCATCGTGCTCGGCCTGGCTGAATAAGTCCATGGCGATCCAGTCCGGGTCCGTGTCGCCGTCGCAGAGGATCAGGATCTCGGACGGTCCGGCGACCATGTCGATGCCCACCTGGCCGAACACGGCGCGCTTGGCGGTGGCGACATAGATATTGCCGGGGCCGACGATCTTGTCGCAGGCGGGCACGCTCTCGGTGCCATAGGCCAGCGCCGCAACGGCCTGCGCACCGCCAACGGCGAAGGCCTTATCGACGCCGGCGATATGTGCGGCGGCGAGCACCAGCTCATTGAGCTCGCCATCCGGCGTTGGCACCACCATGACCAGCTCCGGCACGCCCGCCACCTTGGCCGGGAGGGCGTTCATCAGCACCGATGAAGGATAGGCCGCCTTGCCGCCGGGCACATAGAGTCCGACCCGGTCCAGCGGTGTGATCTTCTGCCCAAGCAGGGTGCCGTCCGGCTCGCGATAGTCCCAGCCCTGCAGCGTCTGGCGCTCGGCGTAGGCGCGGATACGCGCGGCGGCGGATGTCAGCGCGTCGCGCTGGGCGAGCGGGATCTGCTCTGCAGCCTGGGCGAGCCGCGTGGCCGGGATGGCGAGCGCGCCGGCGTCAGTGGGGTGCCAGCGGTCGAAACGTGCGGTGTACTCCAAGAGCGCAGCGTCGCCGCGGGCGCGGACGGCGTCGATGATCTCTTCGACGGTACGCTGCACCGCGCGGTCGGAAACGGACTCCCAAGCCAGCAGCGCATCCAAGCGTGCGGTGAAGTCCGCGTCGACTGTGCAAAGACGGGTGATGTCGGGCATGGTGAGGGTCCGCAGTCGGTCAGTGGATTGTCTTCAGGGGCGCTCAGGCGGCCTGCCGGCTGACAGCCCCGCGCAGCGCCTCCAGCAGTCTCATCACGCGGGCGTGCTTCATCTTCCAAGACGCCTTGTTCACCACGAGCCGCGAGCTGATGTCGCAGATGTGCTCCAGCGGTACCAGGCCATTGGCCTTGAGCGTGTTGCCGCTTTCCACCAGGTCAACGATCAGGTCCGATAGGCCCACCAAGGGTGCCAGCTCCATGGACCCATACAGCTTGATGATCTCCACCTGCTGGCCCTTCGCGGCGAAGTGGCGCTCGGCGCAGCGCACGTATTTGGTGGCAATGCGCTGACGCCGCCGATCGGTGCGTCCATCGATGCGCGTCTCCGGCTTGCCCGCCACCATCATGCGACAGCGCGCGATGCCCAAGTCAAGCGGCTCGTAGAGCCCGTCGCCGCCATGCTCCAGCAGCACGTCCTTGCCGGCGACGCCAAGGTCCGCAGCACCGTATTCCACATAGGTCGGTACGTCACTGGCGCGGATGATGACGAGCTTCACCGTCGGGTCGTTGGTATCCAGGATCAGCTTACGGCTCTTCTCTGGATCCTCGGCGGCCCGAATGCCGCCTGCCGCCAACAGCGGCATGGCCTGCTCGAAGATGCGACCTTTGGAGAGTGCGATGGTGAGGGTATCGGCCATTGTGGAGGGGATGGAGGCTAGGGGCGATAAGACAGCGGTGCGGTGCCGTACACTGACGGGCGACCGGGTCGACGGCACGACACCGGCTTGTGATTGGCCGGCACCCAGCTCAGTGATGCCTCAGGCCGAGGAGCGACGAGGGCGCCGGCACGCCAGCGGGTTATTCGCTGGCCAGGGCCGAGGGCCGAGGCTTGGACGCACAGTCCTGGCGTCAGCGGTTGCGCCTCGGCCCTAGGCCCTCAGCCCTTACCCCCTGCCGGCGCCTGGCACACCACGCGGCATGGAAAACTTGACGCGTCTGCAAACATCTGGGGCGGTCAAGCAATCTTAGGATCTCGTCCCGTCATACATGGACGCGCCTGATTACGCCGCCGAGGACGGCGAATTTCTCTTCGATGTGATCATAGCCGCGGTCGATGTGGTAGATGCGGTCCACGAGGGTTTCGCCCTCCGCCACCAGGCCGGACAGCACCAGGCTCGCCGAGGCACGCAAGTCGGTGGCCATCACCGGCGCTGCCGTCAGCCGGTCGACGCCGCGACAAATGGCGGTATTGCCCTCGATGCGGATGTCTGCGCCCATGCGCTGCATCTCGAGCACGTGCATGAAGCGATTCTCGAACACCGTTTCGGTAATGATACCGGCGCCCTCGGCGATGCTGTTCAGCGCACAGAACTGCGCCTGCATGTCCGTGGGGAAGGCCGGATGCGGAGCCGTGTGGATGTCCACGGCCCGCGGGCGGCGGCCGGTCATGTCCACCTCGATCCATCGCTCGCCCGTCGTCACCGTGGCACCGCACTCGCGCAGCTTGCCGAGCACGGCCTCGAGCAGCTCGGCACGGGTCTCGCGCACCCGCACACGGCCGCCGGTCATCGCCGCAGCCACCAGGTAAGTGCCGGTCTCAATGCGATCCGGCACCACGCTGTACTCACAACCGGTGAGATGCTCGACGCCGTCGATGACGATGGTGTCGGTGCCCGCCCCCTGGACGCGAGCACCCATGGCGTTCAGGCAGTGCGCCAGGTCCTCCACCTCCGGCTCGCGGGCGGCGTTTTCCAGAATGGTGCGCCCCTCCGCGAGGGTGGCGGCCATCATTAGGTTTTCGGTGCCGGTGACCGTGACGACATCCATGCAGTACCGCGCGCCGCGGAGCCGCTCCGCCCGGGCGTGCACATAGCCATTCTCGACGGAGATTTCGGCGCCCATGGCACGCATGCCTTCGATGTGCAGATTCACCGGTCGCGCGCCGATGGCGCAACCGCCGGGCAGGGAGACCTGTGCTTCCCCAAACCGCGCGAGCAGGGGCCCCAGCACCAAAATGGACGCCCGCATGGTTTTCACGAGGTCGTAGGGCGCCTCGAAGTGGGTGACCTCGGTGGCATCCACATGGATGCGCATGCGCTCGTCTACCGTGAGGTGCGCGCCCATACGCCCGAGCAGCTCCATGGTGGTGGTGATGTCGCGCAGGTGCGGCACGTTGGCGAGCACGCTTTGGCCCTCGGCGGCGAGCAAGGTCGCGGCCATGATCGGGAGGGCGGCATTCTTGGCGCCGGAGGCGCGCACTTCGCCATCGAGGCGGTTGCCGCCGGTGATCAGCAATTTGTCCATGTCGAGCGAGGTCTTAGGATGGAGCTGGGTGCCGATTGGGGTGCCGACTGGGACCCTGGGCAAGATGCAAAGCGGCAGCGTAGAGGCTAACGTCGAAGTGTATCAGGGCCCGATCTGAGGGCCCGGTATCGTCACCGTTGGTTCGTACAGCGGCGCATGGCGTTCGTCCTGGGCGCGTGTGCGCCTGGGGTGTGCCAGTCCGAGCAGCTCGTGCACATTGGCCAGCTGCGCGAGACGCTGTATGGCCGCCGGCACATGCTGAAGCACCAGGACGGCATCCGCCTCACGGAGTGCCGCCTGCCATTCAAGCAACAGGGCAACGCCGGCGCTGCTCGGTTGGCGCACCCCCGCCAAATCCAGCTCCACGCGTCCGTCGCCACCGGGCGTCGGCGTCGTCGCAGCGAGGTGGGCAACGGCGTCAAGGGTGAGGTCGCCGTCCAAACGCCAGTGCCCGCCGCCGGCTTGTCGCAGCGTCGCGGCAGCGGCTTTACCTGGGCGGCCCATGCTCTAGGCGCCGGCGGCCTTTGCTTCCAGCTCCCGGATGAGGCCATCGATGCCGGACCGCGCAATGGTGGTTCGGAACTGGCCGCGGTAGCTGGAGATCATGCTGACGTTGTCAATGACGAGATCGTACACCTTCCAGTTGCCACCCGTTTTGTGCATGCGGTAGTCGATGGGGATGGGCGGCCCGCCGCGGCCCGTGACCTCGGTGGGGACCACCACGGTGCCGTCGCGGGTACCGGGGCGGGATGGTTTGTAGATGACCCGCTCGCCTGAGTACTTGGCGAGGGATCTTGCGTAGGTGCTGATGAGCAACTCCCGGAACGCAGACACGAGCTGGCTGCGCTGGGCAGCGCTTGCCTGGCCCCAATCCCGGCCCACGGCGGAGCGGGTGATGAGCTCGAAATCGAAGTGCGGTGCAAGCTGGCGCCCGACCAGTTTATAGATGGCGGAGGGGTTGCCCTGCAGCTCCGAGCGCCGATTTTCGAGCGTGCTCAGCGTGTCCTCGGCGGTGCGGCGCACCAGCGCTTCCGCGTCTCTGTCCGCCGCGGCAATCGGCGGCAGCGCCGCGAGCACAGCGCCAAGCCACAGCGACAACAGCGCTGGGAAGAGTCGACGCTGGCCGGCCGGTCCGATTTTGGTCCCAAGACTCATGGCGTATCCCCTTGTGCTTGATTGAAAAGAAATTGCCCGATCATTCGCTCCAACACCAGCGCCGACTGGGTATGCTCTAGCTGAGCGCCATCGGCGAGGACGTCCGGGCTGCCGCCTGCATCCAGCGCGACATATTGCTCCCCGAGCAGTCCCGCCGTGTAGATGTTGGCGAAGGTATCCGTCGGCAGCTGGTCGTAGGCGGGGTCGATGCGCAGGGTCACGATAGCCTGGTAGGCGGCCTGGTCGAAGGCGATGGATTCCACCCGCCCCAACCTAACGCCAGCCATCCGCACCGGTGCACGCACCTTCAAACCGCCAACGTCATCGAAGCGCGCGATCAGGGTGTAGCCGTCGCTACCGCCGGCAACACTGAGGTTGCTGACCCGCATGGCAAGGAAAAATAGGGCCAAAAAGCCCGCCACCATGAAGGCGCCCACCAAAATTTCCGACGTGCGCGTCGTCACCATGCGTTACTCCCCGAACATCAAAGCGGTCAGGATGAAGTCAAGCCCAAGCACCGCCAGCGCTGCGTGCACCACGGAGCGGGTCGTGGCGCGGCTAACGCCGGTCGAGGTGGGCACGGCGTCGTAGCCCTGAAAGAGCGCAATCCAGCTTACGGCAACGCCGAACACCGCGCTCTTGATGACGCCGTTGATGACGTCCTCGCGGAAGTCGAGCTTGGCCTGCATCTGCCCCCAGAACGCGCCGTCGTCGACCCCGAGGAGGCCGACGCCGACAAACCAGCCCCCCATGACACCCAGTGCGCTGAACATCGCCGCGAGCAGCGGCATCGCGATGCACCCGCCGAAGAAACGCGGCGTCAGCACGCGCTGTACGGGGTCGACGGCCATCATCTCCAGCGCTGAGAGCTGCTCGGTGGCTTTCATCAGACCAATCTCGGCGGTCAGGGCCGAGCCGGCGCGCCCGGCGACCAGCAGTGCCGTCACCACCGGGCCCAGCTCGCGCACCAACGATGCCGACACCATGATGCCGAGGCTCTCCGTTGCGCCGAACTGATTCAGGACGTAGTAGCCCTGCAGGCCCAGCACCATGCCGACAAAGAGCCCAGACACGGCGATGATGAGCACAGACAACACGCCGATGTTGTAAAGCTGTGCCAGCAGCAGCCGCGGCCTTGGCAGCAGCGATGGAAAACCGGCGGTGATGCGTCCGAGCAGCAGATTCGCCCGACCGATGTCCGCGAGCGCCGAGAGACCGGAACGCCCGAGCCTTGCCAGGGTATCGCCTAGCATCGGCGGCGCTTCCGTGTGGCGAGCAGGTCCTCCGCAAGCGGTGCGGCCGGATAATGGAAATGCACCGGACCGTCCGGCGCACCCTCCAGAAACTGCCGCACCCGGGGGTCGGTGTGCGCGGCAACTGCATCCGGTGTGCCGCTGCAGATGACCTTCCCTTGCGCAATGACGTAGACGAAGTCCGCGATGCCGAAGGTCTCTGGCACGTCGTGAGAAACGATGATGCTGCTCAAGCCGCTGGCGTCGTTCAGCTGGTGCACCAGGCTCACAAGCACACCCATGGAGATGGGATCCTGACCGGTGAAGGGCTCGTCGTACAGGACCATCATGGGGTCGAGCACCACCGCACGGGCCAGCGCCGCCCGCCGTGCCATGCCGCCCGAGAGCTCGCTCGGCAGCAGCCCGGCAGCGCCGCGCAGCCCTACGGCCTCCAGCTTCATCAGCACCAGCCGGCGCAACAGCGATTCCGGCAGCCGGGCATGCTCGCGCAGCGGGAAGGCGACATTTTCGAACACGCTGAGGTCGCCGAGCAGGGCGCCGCTCTGGAACAGCATGCCCATGCGTTTACGCAGCTCAAACAGCTCGCGGCGCTGGAGGCGGTGCACATCCTGGCCGTCCACCTCGATGCTGCCGGCGCTCGGCTTGAGCTGGCCGCTGATGAGCTTGAGCAGGGTGGTCTTGCCAGTGCCGGACGGGCCCATGATGGCGGTGATGGCCCCGCGCGGCATCTCTAGATCGATCCCGTCAAAGATCACCTTGCCGCCCCGGGCGAAATGCAGATTACGGATGCGCACCAGTGGTGCGGCCGCAACGGGCATGGGGGCCATGGGGGCCGTCGCTGGTGTCGGCTCGCTGGTCATGACGCGCGGCGCATGCTATGCCGCCGAGCAGCGGCTGCCGATCGGTCGCGGGCGCCGTGTCCCATGCGTTGGCTTCCTGGTGGGTGGCTGAAGTGGCCGAGCATTCTCTGGAGGCGTCTGCCTGCCGTCAAGCGGGCGGGGCCCAGGCCAGCCGCGTTGCGGGCTCATCGAACCCCAGCAGCTGCTGCATGTGGCGCCAATCGGCGAGCTGGGTGCTGCTGGGCTTGCGCATCAGGACCAAGGTTGCCGGCGCTGCCGCAGCGACATCTCGTAGCCAGCGCGCGCCGGAACGCAGGTCGCCCAAGATGTCCGGCGGACACCAGAGCGCTTGGACACCGCTTGGGCGCAGGTTGCCCGCTGCATCACGCACTGCGCCGCGCAGGCCGCCTTGGCTCCAGCATACCCAGCCCGCGAGCTTGTCGGCGAGTGCCGCCGCCGCGGATTCCGTTGCCGTAGCCGGGCCATCCGGCCACTCCAAAAAGAAGCGGAAGCCGGCGGGTACGTCGTCGCGCCAAGTTGCGAGCGTCTCCCCTGTCTTGGTGCGCCATATGGCCGCGGGCAGGTAGACCCCCGCATGCTCGTTCGCGAAGTAGCTGAGCTGCCACTCGGCGGGGAGATCCTCGGGATAATAGGTGGCCGCGTCCGCCAAGTCCCACCAGCCGGCGGCGACGATGCTGACGGCGGGATACGCGGAACTTGCGGGGTTTGTTGCGGGAGCCATGGCGTGCGGGCGCGTGTCGGGTAGCAGGCGCTGGCTATGGTACGCTTTCGTCCCTATGGCGGGCGATCGCGCCCGCCGAGGGGATCACCGATGCTCGACGTTCTCGAACGCGCAAGCCGTATTCGCGTTGCCATCTTCGATGTCGACGGCGTGCTCACCGACGGCACCCTCTACCTCGGCGACGATGGCCAAGAGTACAAGGCCTTCAACTCCCGTGACGGGCACGGCATGGTGATGCTGCGCGACAGTGGCGTGACGCTGGGCGTGATCACGGGCCGACGCTCCGAAGTGGTGCGCATCCGCATGCAGAGCCTCGGGGTCGAGCATGTCCACCAGGGTTGTCGTGACAAGCTGCCTACCTTTCTCGCGTTGGCCAGCCAGCTGGGCGTGCCCCATGCGGCCGTCGCCTACATGGGGGATGACTTGATGGATCTGCCGGTGATGCGCCACGTGGGCCTCGCCGTGACCGTGGCCGACGCGCATCCAGTGGTGCGCGAGCACGCCCACTGGTGTACACCGAGTGCAGGCGGGCGGGGCGCGGCCCGCGATCTCTGCGAGCTGATCCTGCATGCCCAAGGCAAGTTGGACGCGTTGGTGGGCGCCTATCTCGACAGCGGGGGTGAGCCGCTGTGACCCTATCGGGGCGGGAGCTGCTGCTGGCGCTCTTGCTGGCCGCCGCCGGGCTCGTCGCCTGGTGGTACCGCAGTACCCTCGCGCCAGAGACCGCCCCCGCGATGGTCCATCACACCCGCCCGGATACAGTGGTGGAGCAGGTGGCGGCCGTGACCATGTCCGCAACCGGCCAGCCGTTGCGGCGGCTGACGGCGCCGGAGCTGCGGCGCTATCCAGGCACCCTCGGCAGCGAGTTGGATGCGCCCGTTCTGCAGCTGCTGGAGGCGGACCAGCCGGATTGGGTCATTCGCGCAGAGCAGGCTTGGGTCTCTGCGGACGATGACGAAACCGTGCTCGAGGGGCGCGTCGTTGCCGAGCGCGACACCGATGGCGTTGCGCCACCGCTGCGCATCTTCACCAGCGAGCTGCTGGTGCTCGCCGAAACCGGCTATGCAGAAACGGACCGCGCCGTGGAAATCGAACGGGGCGAGGATTGGCTGACGGCTGTGAACGGCATGCAGTTATGGTTTGAGACACCGATGCGGAGCCGCTTTTTCGGGCGTGTGCGCCAGCGCATGGCCCTCGCCGGCGGCGCCGAGCCTGAGGCCCCACTCGCCCCATGAGGTCCTCTCACAGACGCCGCGCAGGCGCATATCATCGATGGTGGGCCTTGGGCCCGGCGCGGGCGCTACTGGCCACGGCGGCGATGGCCATGGCGCCTGTGGCGATCGCACTCGATGCCGACAGCGAGCAGCCGATGTTCGTGGAGGCGGATGCGGCGGAGCTGGATGACGCGCAGTCCCTGAGTCTCTACCTCGGCAACGTTGAGGTCCAACAGGGCAGCATGCGCATCCTTGCCGACGAGGTCTTGGTGCATCACCACCCTAATCGGCAGCCGCGCAAGATCATTGCCATCGGCCAGCCCGTGCACTATCGGCAGCTGATGGACAACGACCCGGAGGAAGTGCGGGCGCGGGCGCTGCGCATGGAGTATGAGACCGAAAGCGAGGAGATCACGCTCATCGACGAGGCCGTGCTGACCCAGGGAGAGGACCGCTTCGCCAGCGATCGGATCGTCTACAACCGCATTACCCAGCGGCTCACCGCCGGCACCAGCGCCCGCGGGCGCGAGCGGGTGAAGATTCGCATAGAGCCTCAGGCCGACAATCAGGACGATAGCGCCGGCCGATGACAACCTTGCGTGCCGAGGGCCTGGCGAAGCGCTACCGTCGTCGCCGGGTGGTCGACAATGTCAGCCTTGGGGTCGACGCTGGCGGTGTCGTCGGACTGCTCGGGCCGAACGGTGCCGGGAAGACAACCAGCTTCTACATGATCGTCGGCCTGATTCCGGCGGACGCCGGGCGCATCCTGCTCGACGGCGAGGACATCACACTCCGGCCAATGCATGCCCGCGCGCGCCGGGGTCTGAGCTATCTGGCGCAAGAACCGTCTGTTTTCCGTAAGCTCAAGGCCCGCGATAATCTACTCGCGGTGCTGGAGGCCCGAGGCGACCTCGGCCGCAGCGCTCGCCATGCCCGTTGCGAGCAGCTGCTCGACGAGCTCGGCATTGCGCATGTTGCAGACTCGCTGGCCATGAGCCTTTCCGGCGGTGAGCGTCGGCGGCTGGAGATCGCGCGCGCCCTGGCCGCGGAGCCCAAGGTGATGCTGCTCGATGAGCCCTTCGCCGGTGTGGATCCCATTGCCGTGGGCGACATCAAGGCCATCATCACGCATCTGCGCCGGCGCAACATCGGCGTGCTCATCACCGATCACAATGTCCGCGAAACCCTCGACATCTGCGATCGCGCGTACATCATCAGTGAAGGCACCGTCATCGCCGATGGCACCCCGGATGACCTATTACAGAACGCGCGTGTGCGTGCCGTCTATCTCGGCGAGGATTTTCGCCTGTGATGCGGATCACGACAGGATCATGGCAACAGCCGACGAATGGTGTCCGCTTGCGTGCAAAGTCTGACGGGTGTCATTGGACCGTCACGTTGCCGCTGGACGCCGCTGTGGGCCTGAGCCACTATCAACCGGGCGCGCTGCGCTAGACTCACCTTGCATACAATTCCCAGACCACCCAGTCACCGGGTGCGATGAAACAAACCATTCAACTCCGCCTCGGCCAGCAGCTGACGATGACGCCGCAGCTGCAGCAGGCGATCAAGCTCCTGCAGTTGTCCACACTCGATCTCCAGCGCGAGGTCCAGGAGGCGCTGGAGTCCAACCTGATGTTGGAAGCCGCCGACGAGGCGGAGTCCGAGGTCGATGCCGCCGAGCTCGAGCAAAGCCCCCGCACCCATGACGCACAGGTCGATAGCGAGGTGCGGCCGGAACAGTCCGCGATGCCCGAGGACCTGCCCGTCGATAGCGCCTGGAGCGACACCTACGACAGCTACATTGCGGGCAGCGCAGGCGCCGGCGGGGGCAATGCCGAAGGCGCCCTGGACCTCGATCCCTTTGCCCAGCACTCGCGCCCGCAGACGCTCCACGATCACCTGGAGTGGCAGCTCAACCTCTCGCGACTGGCGCCCCGCGACCGGGTCATCGCCGACGCGGTGCTCGACGCCATCGACGCCAACGGCTACCTACGCTGCGACGTCGATGAGCTGGTGGAGACCATCGCCGACCCCGAGGCCATCGGTGACGAGGTTGTGGAGCCGGACGAGGTCGAGGCGGTGCTGCACCGGATCCAAGCCCTCGATCCAGCGGGCGTGGGCGCGCGCTCGCTACGCGAATGCTTGCTGTTGCAGCTGCGCAATTTGCCGCTGGATCAGCCATACCGGGACGAGGCCATCGCGGTTTGCGACACCCACTTCAGCGCCCTGTCCCGCAATGACCTGGACGATCTGCGCCGGCATACCAAGCTGCCGCCGGAGGTCTTGCGTGAGGCCCTGGCCCTGATTCGCTCCATGCATCCGCGTCCGGGATCGCTGGTGACCGATCTGCGGCCGGAGTACGTCATCCCAGACGTCGTCGTACAAAAACGCAACGGCAGCTGGACCGTCGAGCTGAATCCGGAAACAACGCCTAGACTAAGAGTGAACCCAGGCTACCTGAAGCTGATCCGGCGCGCGGACGATGGTCCGGACAACGCCTGCTTGAAGACGCACCTGCAGGAGGCCCGTTGGTTCATCAAGAGCTTGGCGAGCCGCAACGATACGGTGCTGCGGGTGGCGACGAAGATTGTGGAGCTGCAAGAAAAATTCTTCGACTATGGAGAGGAGGCGATGAAACCCTTGGTGTTGCGCGATGTCGCCGACTCCCTGGAACTGCACGAGTCGACCGTCTCGCGGGTCACGACGCAGAAGTACATGCATACGCCGCGCGGCACCTTTGAGTTCAAGTACTTCTTCTCGAGCCACGTCAACACCGCGGCCGGTGGCGAGTGCTCGTCGACGGCGATTCGCGCCTTCATTCGCAAGCTGGTCGCAGCAGAGACACCGAGCAAGCCCCTCAGCGACAACAAGATTGCCGGTATCCTCACGGAGCAGGGCATCAATGTTGCGCGACGCACAGTCGCCAAGTACCGCGAGGCGATGGGTATTCCACCGTCCAACGAGCGCAAGCGCCTGGCATGAGCGTCCCGGCGGCGGGCCCCCAAGCGTGGAACATCCACCAAGCCCCGTGCGCGGCGGCTTGCCCTTTACTCAACCTCCCCTGGTACTGCGCGCCGGCCGACCCGAAGGGCGCGGCCGGCCGAGGAACGACGGCGCGGCCCCATGCGGGTGGCCGAACGCCTCAGGTGGTTAGGAACGACCGACCGCGCGCCCCGCGAGTGGCGCACACAACACTGGAGTGACGCTATGCAAATCAACCTGACCGGCCATCATGTCGATATCACCGAGCCGCTGAAGGACTATGTTGACACCAAGTTCGACCGCTTGGCGCGCCATTTCGACGACGTGATCAATGTGCACGTGATCCTCAGCGTGGAGAAGCTGCGGCAGAAGGCCGAAGCGACCATCCAGGTCAACGGGGCTAACGTGTTCGCGGATGCGGTGCACGAGGACATGTATGCGGCCATCGATGGGTTGATCGACAAGCTCGACCGACAGGTGATCAAGTACAAAGAGAAGCGGCAGAATCACCGCGGCAACACCAGTGCCAAGGGCGCCATCGAGCCGTCCGTGGACGAAGAAGAGGGCGGCTGACGGATCGACTGCAGCCTGAGCGCAGCCGTCGGCGCGATGTCGATACCGGAGTTGCATATCCCAGCTCCGGTTTCGTCGCTCCGCAGATCCGCCGAAGCGCGATACTGCAACGACCTCGAGCGAACGCGCTCAGGGGCTGCAGGGCACGCCGCGACGCGATCATCACGAACCAACAGACAACGAGCATGCGGGGTTTCTGGGCCATGGTGCCTGCGGATTTGATTACGGAGTCGAGGGTGCTCAGCCGCTCTGAGGTCTCGAGCAAGAAGCGCCTGCTCGAGACCTTGGCAGGATTGCTGGCGCATGGCGACAGCCTGCTGTCCAGCGCCCAGGTGTTCGACCGTCTCCTTGAGCGCGAGCGCCTGGGCAGTACCGGGCTGGGACAGGGCGTGGCGCTCCCGCATGCACGCATGCATGGCATCCAGGCGCCCATTGGCGCTTTCGTGCAACTGCGCGATGGCTTGGCCTTCGACGCCATCGATGACCGGCCGGTGGATCTCGCCTTCGGGCTGCTGGTGCCCGAGGCCACCGACGAGCAACACCTGCAGTTGCTTGCCACCCTCGCCGGTGCCTTCGACAATGCCGCCATCCGCGGCGCGCTGCGCGCAGCGGCGGGCAGCGAAGAGCTGCTGTCGGTGTTCCGCGAGCGGGTCTTCACCGGCTGAGCCCCGTCACGCGGTCCGCACCCGGAGCTGCCTTGGCATGAACCCCGTCCACTCGCTGCAGGGTCTCGTCGAGCACATCGGCCCGCGGCTCAAGCTGCGCTGGCTGACGCCACCGCCGGCGCAGCGATTACCGCTCTTGCCGGAGCCGCGCACGCAAACTGCGCAGAGCCTCGTGGGCTCGCTCAACTGCATCCACCCAAACCGGCTGCAAGTGTTGGGTGAGGCGGAAATACTGCACTTGGCTGATCTGAGCCAGCCGGCGTATGAAGAGACCATCGAGCGGCTGTTCTCGGCGCGTCCAGCGGCGGTCATCTTTGCCTCTGACATCCAGCCGGATGCCGTGTTCTTCGATTACGCGAGACGCACCGACACGCCGCTCCTTGGCTCGTCGGCGCGGGACGGCGAGATCGTTGATCGGTTGCAGTATTTTCTTACCCATGCGCTTGCCGAGCGCACCACGGTGCATGGGGTTCTGTTGGAAGTGCTCGGCCTCGGTGTACTCCTCACCGGTGATCCGGGCGTCGGTAAGAGCGAGCTGGCGCTGGAGATGATTGCCCGCGGCCATCGGCTCATCGCCGACGATGCGCCCGAGCTTGCGCGCATTGCGCCGGAGGTGTTGGAGGGCAGTTGTCCGGCCCTGCTCCGGGACTTTCTGGAAGTGCGCGGGCTCGGTGTGCTGAACGTGCGAGCCATGTTTGGCGAGGGTGCCGTGCGCCAGCACGAGACACTGAACCTCATCGTGCATATGCGGTCATTCGACAACGCGGGCCTCGCCAGCATCGACCGGCTGCGGGGCAGCCTCTCCACCCGGACCATCCTTGGCGTTGCCGTGCCTGAGATCACACTGCCGGTGGCGCCCGGCCGCAATCTGGCCGTGCTGCTGGAAACGGCGGTGCGGAATCAGATCCTGCGCATCCGCGGCTATGATGCCGGCGTGGACTTGGAAGACCGCCAGGCGCGCGCCATCGCCGGGGCCCGATGAAGGCACCGATGGTGGCGGCGCACAGAGAACCCACGACTCATCGGCAGCCGAGCTTGCAACCAGCCCATGGACCTATTGATCGTCAGCGGCCTCTCGGGCGCGGGTAAGAGCGTTGCGCTGCGCACGTTAGAGGATATCGGCTACTACTGCATCGATAACCTGCCGCTATTTCTGCTGCGGGAGCTGGCGCTCGGGCTCAAGCGCACCCAGTTGACCGCCCGCGGTGAGACTCGGCATGGCACCGCCGTCGGCATCGACGCGCGCAACCAGCCGGATTTCCTGATGGACCTGCCGCGGCTCAGCGAGGAGCTGCGCGAGCAGGGCATCGACTGTCGGATCATTTTCCTGCACGCCGAGACGCATACCCTGATCAAACGCTTCAGCGAGACGCGGCGCAAGCATCCTTTGACCGGTGACGACGTATCACTGGCCGAAGCCATCGCGCGCGAATGTGAGCTGATGGAACCGCTGGGGCGCATCGCTGAGATCCACATCGACACCACGCACACCAACGTGCACGAGCTGCGTGACCTGATCCGCGAGCGTCTGACCGGTGCGGTGCAGGCGTCGGTGCTGTTGCAGTCGTTCGGCTTCAAGAACGGCCTACCGGAAGGCGTCGACTTCGTCTTCGATGTGCGCTGCCTGCCAAATCCGCATTGGCAAGAGGCGTTGCGTCCACTCACGGGCCGCGATGCAGCGGTCATCGAGTTCCTGGAGCGCGCACCGGAGGTGGGCGAGATGAGCGCCGACCTGCAGCGCTTTCTGGACCGCTGGATTCCGCGTTTCGAGACCGACGGCCGCAGCTACCTCACCATCGCCGTGGGCTGTACGGGTGGGCAGCATCGGTCGGTGTATCTGGTCGAGGCGCTAGGCCGGCACCTGAGCGAGAGCGGGCACCGCGTGCTGGTGCGCCACCGGGAGCTGCCGTGAGCGTGGGCCTGCTGCTGATCACGCATGAGGGCATCGGCGCAGAGCTGCTGGCCGTCGCCACGTGCATGCTGGGTCGCTGCCCGCTCCGCGCCGAGGCCCTGGCTGTTAGCAATGGCGACGATCCTGCGGCCGTGGGGGCGCGCGCACGCGCCTGCGCGCGCGCTCTGGACGCCGGCGATGGCGTCTTGGTGCTGACCGACCTCTTCGGCTCGACGCCTGCCAACATCGCCGCGGGACTTAGCGACATCGACGGCATTCGCATCCTCAGCGGTGTCAACCTGCCGATGCTCGTGCGTGTGCTGAATTATCCAGACCTGTCCTTGGCGGCAATGGCCGATAAGGCGTTGCATGGCGCCCGCGACGGTGTGCTGGAGTGTCCCGGTGCCGGCTGCATCATCGTCCCGCCAGCGGCGCCCGACCGCCTCGATTGACAAGGTCCATGGTCAGTTTAGAGCTCGAAATCGTGAACCGGCTCGGCCTGCATGCGCGGGCAGCGGCCAAATTCGTCACCTGCGCCGGCGGCTTTTCGAGTGATGTCTTCGTGGAGCGTAACGGCCGGCGTGTCAACGGCAAGAGCATCATGGGCATCATGACGCTCGCTGCTGCCTGTGGTACCAGCATCCAGGTGGAGGTTGCCGGGCCCGACGAGGAGGCCGCCGCGGCGGCGCTGACGGAGCTCGTCGCCCAGCGCTTCGGAGAGGCGGAATGACCCTCTCGCTCCATGGGGTCGGCATCGATGGCTCACGGCCCGTCGCCATCGGCAAAGCCTACATGCTCACTCGCGAGCCCACCCTCGCGCCCGCGGAGATCCCGGCACACGCCGTGCCGGCGGAGCTCGAGCGCTTAGACGCTGCGCTTGCGTGCGCGCGCCGTCACCTAGAAGAGGTACGCAGCCAGATCCCCGCCGGTACGCCTAAGCATATCGCCGAGTTCATCGACGCCCATTTGCTGATGATGACCGACTCGGCACTGGTCGATGCCGCCCGAGACTTGATTAAGGCGCGTTCGGTGAACGCAAGCTGGGCGCTGCAATCGCAGCGCGACACGCTGGTGGAGATCTTCGACCGGATGGAAGACGCCTACCTGCGCACGCGCCGTGATGACATCGACCACGTGGTGCGCCAGATCCAGGCCTTCCTCGGTACTGATGCCGACGGCGATCTCCTTGCGGATGCCGATGTGGCGGGCTGCGTCATCGTTGCGGAGGACTTGACGCCAGCGGACACGATTCTGTTGCGTCATCGCAGTGTGGCCGCTTTCGTCGTCGAGCACGGCGGGCCCATGTCCCACACGGCCATCCTCGCGCGCAGCTTGGACATCCCCGCCGTGATGGGTGTGCAGCGCGCAGTGCAACGTCTGCGCCAGGGCGAGCTGTTGGTGGTAGACGCCGAAACGGGCACGGTGCTGACCGAGCTGGAGCCGTCGATCCTCGAGCACTACCGGGCGCGGCTCGCGAGCGTCGACGCACATCGGCGCGAGCTGCGGCGGCTGGTGCGAAAGCCCTCGGCGACCCGCGACAAGGTCCCTGTGGTGTTGCTCGCGAACCTGGAGCTGCCGGAAGACGTGGCTGCCGCCCGCGACAACGGCGCCGCCGGCGTCGGACTGTATCGCACCGAATTCCTGTACATGAACCGCGAGGCGCTGCCGGACGAAGAAGAGCACCTAGACACTTATCTCGGCATCATTCGCAGTCTCGACGGCATCCCGCTGACCATTCGGACGCTGGACCTCGGCGCCGATAAGCAGATACCGGATACCAGCTTCCATCCTGCGCGCAACAATCCAGCGCTCGGCCTGCGCGCCATCCGGCTATGCCTGCAGGAGCCGTCGCTGTTCCTGCCGCAGCTGCGGGCCATCCTGCGGGCGTCTGCGCATGGTCCCGTCCAGTTGATGATTCCAATGATCTCCGGGATAGGGGAGGTCAATGCGGTACTGGGGCTGATCAACGAGGCACGGCGGGAGATGCGCCGCGACGGCCTCGCCTTCGATCCGCTCATGCCCGTCGGCGGGATGATCGAAGTACCTGCGGCGGCGCTGATGGCCGGTGCCCTCGCGCGGCGGCTCGACTTCCTATCCATCGGCACCAACGACCTGATCCAGTACACACTGGCCATCGACCGTGTCGACGACACGGTGAGCTATCTCTATGATCCGCTGCACCCAGCGGTGATCCGGCTGATCAAGCATGTCATCGATGCCGCCGCCCCCACGCGCACGCGCGTCGGCATGTGCGGCGAGATGGCCGGTGAGCCGCGCTACACGCCCTTGCTGATCGGGCTTGGTCTGCGGGAGCTCAGCATGCAGCCGGGCTCCCTGCTGGAGGTCAAGGATCGGGTGCGGCACTGCCATGCCGGTGCCCTCACCGCGGCCGTCAGTGCCCTGATGGACCAAGTCGATGAAATGCCTGGCCAGGCCCTGCTGGAGCGGCTGGAAGCCTGCAGTCGGCGCTGACGCCCAAGCCAAGGCGCACCTGGCCGCCGGTGCTCGAACGGTGACCCTGGCCTGAATGATGCGCATCTGGCGCCCGCCCTTTGGCGGTCGCTCATGTGATGGAGCACATCCGCGCGTCGACGGACGATTCATCCACCTGAGCCACATCGCGTTCGCGACCACTCGGCGAGTCACCCGCAGGGTGAACGGCGCAACAAATGCTATGGCAGGTTCCTGAGTGACGCCCCGCGCAGTTACAACTCGTTGGAATAGAATTACTATTCCGCCTCGTTGCGTCTTGCTGAACACCCCGATCCAAACGGCGGGCGGCACACATCCTGACCGCCGTCCAACTGCTCCTGCTAGGTTCGACACCCGCTGTGCAGATCACCTCTATCCCGTCCCTTTTATCACCAGCGGGAACCAACTTTGAGGGGCTTGCTGGCCCTGGGGGAAATGATCCGAGGATGATCCATGCAACCAGGCCCCGGCGCTCGAACTTGACTCTAGAAAGGGCGACCAACTGACGTTGGTCGGTTCAATTTCGGTGTTGGCCATTGACTTTTTTTAGATGTGCTATAAAGTCGCGTGCAGGCATTGACTCACGACGGCAACGCTTGGGTGTTTCCATCGCCGCTGATCCGCCTCCTTGCTTCGCTCGGTAGACAGATATTTTGAGCTGCCACTGGAGTAGGACGCAGCGATCAGGTGCTTCCCCAACGATAAGCTGATCCGAGTAGGGCGGTTGCCGCCGGACTCCAAAGGTCCACTGGTCGCTCGATACGCAAAGCGCTAAAAAGCACTTTGGTGGGATGTCTGGGCCGAACGCTGGCGGGGTGCGCTCGGAACAGTTGGCCCGCGGGGTCACACGCAATGCCCGCGAAACACCATCACCACACTCGCCAACCCTGCGCACCAGCCCTACGGATTGGCGCAAGGCAAACTGTGTCGGTGCCGTTAACCAGTTGGACGCGATCCGTCCTTGACGATGAACTTGGAGGTTGAACTTGGATTTTAAGAATCTCAGCGTCGACGAACTGCAGTCACAGTTGCAGCAGATCGAACAGAACAAAGCGGATCTCGAGAAGGCGCTGTATCAGCGCTGGCACGAGGCGAAGTCCGAGCTGGCACAAGAGCTCCGGGACATGATCGAAGGTCGCGGCTACGAGATCGACGAGATCTTAGAGCTCGTCGCCCCAAAGCGCCGGCGCGGCGCAGGGACCGGCAAGAAGGGCAACCGTAACTACACGCGCTATGTAGACCCGGAGAATCCCGAAAATGTCTACGTCCGTGGCGTGCTGCCCAAGTGGATGAAGGAAAAGATGACCGCGCAGGGCTATGACCCATCCGTCCGCGAAGACCGCGAGTCGTTCAAGGCCAATCACCTGCAGGCGGTAAAAGACTGACGGCAGTCTCGTCTAGGCGAAGCCCCTTGCGCAGGTCGCCTTTTCGCCAGGCGTCCTGCATGAGGTCGCCGCCATCACACTAGCCACCGGGCGCGTAGCGGTTGTGACTGCGTCCTGCTCGTCGCGAGGGTGCTCCGGGCCCCCGCAGCGGGGCGGGAATCGTTCTGCAACGGCTCACGCCCGGGCCTTCCCAACGGCACGACGCGAAACGTCTTCGCCGCGCCTCGTCGGTTGGAGCTGCGCCCTGCCCGCCCCATGTTGGACCTCGCACAGCCGCGGCGCGCGTAAGGCCGCCCCAACCGACAAAGCGAGACCAACCCATGGAGCCAGAAGCAGTTGCAGCCCTTATCCGGGCTGGCCTCCCAGGCGCTGATGTCACCGTGACCGGTGATGGCGCCCATTTCGAAGCGATCGTCGTCAGCGACGCTTTCGACGGCCTGACGCCCATCAAGAAGCAGCGTATGGTGATCGCCACCGTCAAGCCGCAAATCGCGAGCGGCGAGCTGCACGCCCTCTCCATCAAGGCCCTCACGCCAGCCCAGGCTACCAGCTGACGTGCTGGTGCACTCCGCGATGCCGCGATGCCGCTCCGAGCGTCGACGGCCGGGTGTCCGCCCCAAGCCGTCTCACACCGCTTTGACCGCCTGTGTTGGCCCCACCGGGTCATGCCGCCGCAGGCGGCTCTGCGGCGGAAAGCGGCAGGTAAAGGTGCTGCCGCGGCCGGTCTCGCTCGCAATACTGAGCACCGCATCGTGGCGATTCAGCACGTGCTTAACGATGGCGAGACCAAGACCAGTGCCACCGGAGGCCCGCGAGCGACCCTTGTCTACGCGATAGAAGCGTTCCGTCAAACGCGGGATATGCGCTGCGTCGATCCCTGGCCCATTATCCGCCACCTGCAAGAGGGGGCCAGCGGGATCATCCGCCCAAAGCACGCTGATGCGGCTGCCGCTGGGGGTGTGCTTGACGGCGTTGAAGACGAGGTTCGACATGGCGCTTTGCAATTCTGGTTGATTGCCGATCAGCATCAGGTCGCGGTCAAGGTCCAGCGTGACGTCATGGTTGCCGGCGCTGAGCGCTTTCGCGTCCGCCACCACCTGGTCGATCTCCAGCGCCATGTCGACGGTTGCGAGATTGCGCGCTGCCTCTTCCAGCTCCAGCCGGGAGAGCGTAAGCAAATCCTCGATGATGTTCCGCATCCGGTCGGTCTGCCTCTGCATTAACGATAAGGGCCGCCGGTGCGACTCCGGTGTCACCGAGGAGCTGGCCAAATTTTCCACGAAGCCCGCGATCACCGTGAGCGGTGTGCGCAACTCGTGCGACGCGTTGGCCACAAAGTCCCTCCGGATCATGTTCAGGTGGAAGATCTTCGTAATGTCTCGACCTACCACGAGCCGCTGACGCTTGCGCTCGCCGAAGGGCGCTACGCGGATGGACAGCATGATGGACTGTTCATGCTCCGCCGCCACCTCCAGCGGACGCGTGTAATCGTCGGCTGCCAAATACTCGGCCAGCCCAGTTTGCGCGCACACCTCCGTGAGCATGCGGCCCTCGTGCATTGGCCAGTGGACACCGAATAAATCTGCGGCGGCCGAGTTCGCCCACTCGATGCGTTGGCTCTTGCTCAGCACCACAAGGGCGTCGGGGACCGAATTGGCGGCTTCGCGGAAGCGGCGCTGAAAGCGCAGTTGGCGCTTGCGTCCCTTGCGTGAACGTTGCTGGTAGCGCCCCACGGCACGGTAGAGCTCACCCCATAGGCCGAGCGGAAAGGGCGGCGCAAGGCGATGCTGGCGCTGGATATACCGCGCGAGCCGCCAGAGTAGATAGATATGGCGCGCCAGATAGGCCACCAGCATCCAGAGCAGCGTCTGCGCCGGCGGCATGCCCCCGAGGTGCAGCAGCCCCGCTACGGCGGCACCGGCGACCAATACGCCGAGCTCGAAGGCAATGGCACCCGCACGCATGTCAGCCCTGCCGTGCCGGCGTCGTGCGGGTTGGCCGACGCGGCGGCTCGGCCAGCGCCGCAGCGCCCGGCTGAGAAAGCCTCCGCATGGCTCCAGTGGACTGCGGTGTCGTCACTTGCCTGAGAACCGATAGCCCACGCCGCGCACCGTCTGCAACAAGTGCTCGTGCCCGCTCTGCTGGAGCGCTTTGCGCAGTCGCCGCACGTGGACGTCGACGGTGCGCTCTTCCACGTACACGCGGTCGCCCCAAACCTGGTCCAGCAGTTGCGAGCGGCTGAAGGCCCGGTCGGCATGGGTCATGAAAAAGTGCAGCAAGCGGTACTCCGTGGGCGCAATATCGATGGGCTTTCCATTGGCGCTGACGCGGTGGCTGACGTTGTCGATGGTCAGTCCAGCGATCTCTATCTCGTCCGCGATGTCTCCGGGTACGGCCCGCCGCAGCACGGCGTTCACGCGGGCCACCATCTCCCGGGGCGAGAATGGCTTGGTGATGTAATCATCGGCACCGGTATCGAGACCCTTGACGCGGTCCTCTTCCTCGCCGCGGGCTGAGATCATAATGATGGGCACGGAACGGGTCTTTGGGTTCTGTTTCAGCTGTTCGGCAAGCTCCAGGCCGGATCGGCCCGGCAGCATCCAGTCCAGCAGGACGATATCAGGGTGGGCTGTAAGCAGCTTGCGTGCCTCGTCGGCGTGGCCAGCCTCGAGCACGCGAAAGCCATTCTCCTCCAGCGCGAAGCGGATCAATTCCCGGATGTCGGGCTCGTCATCGACGATGAGTACCGTGGCCATATCGCCCCCAGCGATGCTGATGCCATATCGGCAGCAAATTCTATTGCGGGGCCGTTACGAATAGGTTACAGGAGTCAAGGGGCTTGGCGCTGATACGCTGCCCCGTCGCTGGCAGGCGGAGGCTGGTAGCATGGGGCTCCGGCTTTCAGTTGTCTCCCACGGGACGCAGGAGGTCCCCATGGCGCCCATCGACACCCCCACAATTGATCTGGCCGACGACGAGCGTCGCACCGTCTTCCATGGCAAGGTGGTGGACGTGGGCCTGGAGCGTGTGCGCCTGCCCACCGGGCGTGACGTGGAGTTGGAAGTCATCCGTCACCCCGGCGGCGCGGCCGCCGTCGCCATCGACGACCGCGGCCGCGTCTGCCTGCTGCGCCAGTACCGACACGTCGCCGGCGGCTGGCTGTGGGAGCTGCCGGCGGGCAAGATCGACCTCGGCGAGCCGCCGGCGGTCACCGCCGAGCGCGAACTGGCCGAGGAGGCCGGTCTGGTCGCAGCGAGCTGGGATTCCCTAGGGCGCGTGCATTCGTCTCCGGGCGTCTTCGCCGAGGTGATCCACCTCTACCTTGCCCGGGGTTTGAGTGAAGTGGCGCTGGGTCACGAGGCAGACGAGGTCATCGAGGTGCACTGGCTGCCACTCACCGACGCCCTGGCACGCTGTGGGGACGGCACCATCACCGACGCGAAGACCCTGATTGGGCTGTACCGCGCCGACGCCCTGTTGCGGGCGCGGGCGCCGGAGGTCGTCGAACCAGCCTGAGGCCGGACCAGTGGCCACGAATCCATTCAAGCGCGGCTACCGGGTTGCGTCGATATCCAAGGCAGCGATCCCCACCTCCCCCGTACGGCGAGTCGAAGCGCTCCGGCGACACGGCCGAGCCCCTCGAGCAGCCCTCTATCGGCGGCGTCGTGAGCCGGTACTGGGATCCGTAGCACAACGCATGGGTAGCCTTGGCGCTCGCCGACTCGGCTTGTGGATGAGATCCGACCTTGCGCGCTGCCACGGCGCAACCGGTACGCGCTCATCCCGCCCGTCAGCCAAGCCTGCGTGCGCTCGGCCGTACCGTTGATGATCAGGTACAAGCAGGGCACCACCAGCAAGGTCAGAACCATCGCCAGGCTCAGGCCGCCAACCACGGTTAGGGCCAGCGGGCGTATGATTTCCACGCCCTCACCGAAGCCGATGGCGAGCGGTGTCACGCCGAGCACCGTGGTGGAAGTCGTCATCAAGATCGGGCGCAGCCGCACCACGCCGGCCTCAATGATCGCGTCGAAGGGTGCAAGGCCGTGCTCGCGCCGGCCGATCTCGATGTACTCGACCAGCAGGATGGCGTTGTTGACCACCACGCCGATCAGCAGCACCACGCCAATCATCAGCGGCGCCGACAGCGGCAGGTCGGCGAGCCAGAGGGCGCCAATCACCCCGATCAGCGCCAGCGGCGCGGCGGCCAGGATCACCAGGGGGTTGCTGAGCCGTTCGTACTGCACCGCCAGTACGTGGGGGCGCGGTATTGGGGTGACTGTGGCGGTCGAGCCCGGTGCCGCGCCTGTCTCAACGGCTCCGATCCTCTAGCCGATTCCCGCCCGGTTGTCACCTCCCGGCCCGAGCGAACGGCCACAACCGCCGCGCATCCCGCACGCAGCCACCCACCCCCGACTCAGCCACAACGCGTCGGCGCGCCCCTGGCGGGGTGAGCGCGTCCAGTCGCCGTCCGGGCTCCTTCCCG
>CAZGCI010000002.1:0-5514 GCA_964524185.1 uncultured Thiohalocapsa sp.
CTTCGAGATCATCCGCAGCTATTGACACCCGAAAACCTGTATCGGTTGGGTATACACCAGGGACTGACTCTGACCGGCCTCAAGCAGCCTCAGGAACTGGTGGAGCTGGCCTTGCGCGAACTGGTTGAGCGGCGCATGCAGCAACCAGGGCGCAGTGGGCGGCAACCACGCCACCCCGGTAGCGCCAAAGGCAAGCTGCGGGTGCTGGTGGAGGATCAGGTGCACCTTGAGGACTTTCGGGATTACATGCCGTGAGAGTCCTGGTCGATACGCAAGCACTGCTGTGGTTTCTGCTAGATGACCCGCGCCTGACGGAGCCGGCGCGGCCCGTCCAAGGCGGCTTATCGGTTCCTTCGGGAAGCACAACCTTAAGGAAACTGGGACGGATCTGGGGTCTTCCAAGATGCGTTGTGTCCCAAGCGCATGGGTATTACCGGGTGATCATCGAATTGCCCGCGGATCAGAACACGGCACGACCGACTGGCCCGACCCAAGGCAGAGCCCCTTTGCTTTCTGCTCTGCGACGGCCTCGTCTATACCTCGATGCGCACGGGTAACAATCGGTATCCAGGCAGGATCACTGTCAGGAGGCCCGCCACAGACATACCGAACTTCGGCGAATATGCCGGCTCCGGTAGTGCCGAAGCAAAAGGCTGCATGGTGCTCTGTGCTTGCACCACATTCCGCGGCGAGCCTCTCTACGGTCTTGACAGCGCAATTCTCCCATGAAAGAGACGAGTGCGAGGAACATCCGCAAAGAGCGATTGTCACGAACAAGATAGGCTTTCTCACAGAGGGACACCCCGCGAACGGCTAGCACGTTTCGTCTTGGGACTAGTATGAGCACTGTCGGAGACAGATGACAGTTTTCGGTTGCATCTGCCAAAGACACATGGGTTGTCCCCGTTGTCCGCTGAGCCGCTTGCGGCTGGCCCTCAATCAGGCTCAGTCAATTGAAACCAACCGCTTCTAGTTTGAAGATCAAGAGCGGTCCGTGTTGCAGATCTGCCTGAGTGCGATCCCGCGGAGCACCTTCGGGATGAAGCCAACTTCGCCGAGTATCTAAACGAGCTGAGCGCTGACGGTGATCCGGCCGAACTGGCACATGCCCTCGGTGTTACGGCGCGCAGCCGCCGCAACACAGAGGTCGCCACTGCCTCTGGGCTGGCTCGCGGAGCGCTCTACTGGTCGCTGCGCGCCGGTGTTTAGCGGTTCCCCACTAGGAACCGCGTGTGCCACGCTTTGGGGGCCTTTTTGATCGCGCAGCGCGCCTCGGACAATCTCCCAGCCGACTGATCCTCCAGAAGCACACGCGACACCGCAAGTTGGCGACCGACCCAACGGCCGACCTCGCCCATGATGGGGCAGGATGTACCCTTCGGCGACTGGCAGCAAGCGTCAGGGCGGGCCGCGTCGCATTAAACGCAACGTCCCGCTGTTCGGGCTCGGCGCCTCCGCGCGTGCCCGCGGGCGCTGCTGAGGAGCGGGGTAGGACCGTTGAATACAGGGCCAAAAACGCAAAGAGCCGAACCAGGATACCCGGGGCCGGCTCTTAGGGAGATACCGGTTTATTGGCCATCCTGGCCAAAAACCGGACGGAGCCGGAAGACGCGGTCTCCCGGCCCCGCCATTTTCAAGCGCTTGAGCGCTTGGAAATGGCGCGGGGCGTCCTGCCCTGCACGGGAAACGCCAATAAATCGGCGTTTCCTTAGTGCTTGTTTGGCGCGCCTGACAGGATTCGAACCTGTGACCCCTGCCTTCGGAGGGCAGTACTCTATCCAGCTGAGCTACAGGCGCGGGGTGGGGGACCCCCAACGGTGCGCGCTGAGAGTCAGCGTTTAATCATAGTGTTTGTCTCCGCGCTTGTCCATGCGGTCAGCGGTCGCCGAATAGGCCCTTGAGGGCAGCGATCTGGGCACTGCCGTGGGCACGGGCCTCGGCCTCGGTGCGTTGTCTGCTGTCGGGTTGGTGCAGCTCGGCGCTGGGCAGTTCGGCGAGGAAGCGGCTGGGCTCGCAGGTGACGGTCTCGCCGAACCGGCGGCGGCGGCGCGCGCGGGTGAAGGTGAGGCTCTGCTGGGCACGGGTAATGCCGACGTAGCAGAGGCGGCGCTCCTCCTGCAGGCCCACGGCCTCCGCGTCCAGACCGGCGGCGGGGTCGCCGTGGGCGTGGGTTGTTGGCGCATCGGCGACGGCGGCTTCCAGGCTGCTGCGATGGGGCAGGAGAGCCTCTTCCATGCCCACCAGATAGACGTGCGGAAACTCCAGACCCTTCGCGGCGTGCAGGGTCATGAGGTGTACGCGGTCCCCGCCCTCGGTTTCGTCCTGGCGCTCCAGCACGTCGAGCAGAGTCAGCTTGGCCACCAGGTCTGGCAGTGAGGCGCCGGCGGGGTTTGGGGCGGGGGCTTTGCCGGCATTGGTCGCCTGGTTGGCGGCGTCGGCGACGGACTCCCGGTGCAGGCGTTCGAGCCAGTCCAGCAGTGCGGTCACGTTGTCCATGCGGCGCTCGGCGGCGGCCCGGCTCGGGGCGTTGTCGCGGCACCAACCGGGGTAGTCGATGCGCTCCAGCAGCGCGCGTACGGGGGTGACGGGGCTGGCGGCGCGCTCCGCCCCGGTGTGCTGGCCGAAGCCTCGCGCGGCCTCGCTGCGGTGCTCCGCCAGGATCTCGGCGAGCTCCTTGAGGCGGTTGGCCTGGCGTGCCGGCATCTGTGCCGCAAGCCGCGGGTCGGCGCAGGCGACGGCCAGGGGCTCGTCCCCCTCGGCGGCGAAGGCAGCGAGGCGCTGCAAGGTGGTGGGGCCGATCTCCCGCCGCGGCACGTTGACCACGCGCAAGAAGGCGGCGTCGTCCGCCGGGTTGGCGAGCAGGCGCAGATAGGCCATGACGTCCTTGACCTCCGCGCGGGCGAAGAAGGACGTGCCGCCACTCAGGAAGTACGGCACGCCCAGGCTGCGCAGCGCCTGCTCGAAGGGCCGCGCCTGGTGGTTGCTGCGGTAGAGGATGGCGATGCTGCCGTAGGGGCGGTCTTTGGTGAGGTGGGTGTGCTGGATCTCGGCGGCGACGCGCTCGGCCTCGTGGGCCTCGTCGCGGCAGACCAGGACGCGGGCGGGCTCGCCGGGGCCGAGGTCACACCACAGGCGTTTGTCGAACAGGTGGGGGTTATGGCCAATGAGGCCGTTAGCGAGCTTGAGGATGCGGCCACTGGAGCGGTAGTTCTGCTCCAACATCACGACCTTGAGGGTCGGGTAGTGATCCCGCAGCCGCGCCAGGTTATCTGGGCGGGCGCCGCGCCAGGCATAGATGGACTGGTCGTCATCACCGACGACGGTGAAGGCGCCGCGCGGGCCCACCAGCAACCGCACCAGCTCGTACTGGGCGCCATTGGTGTCTTGATACTCATCCACCAACAGGTGCCGGATGCGGTTCTGCCAGCGCTCACGGGCGTCCGGGTCGTCGCGCAGGAGCCGAACCGGGCGGGTGATGAGGTCGTCAAAGTCGCAGGCGTTATAGGCCCTCAGGCTTTGCTCGTAGTGCGCGTAGAGCTCGGCGAGCACGGCCTCGAAGTCGTCGTCCGCGGTGCTGGCGGCGCGGGCGGGGGTCACCAGGTCGTTCTTCCAGCGCGAGATCTGACCGAGCGCCGCGGCGGGGCTGATGGCGTCGGCCAGCGCGTGCTCGCGCAGATGTTCCTTCAGCACGGTGGCCGCGTCCTCGGGGTCGAATAGCGAGAAGCCAGGCCGCAAGCCTGCGGCGTCGGCCTCCCGGCGCAGCAGGTTGAGGCCAAAGGTATGGAAGGTCGACACCTTCAAGCCCCGGCCGCTTTGGCCCTTGAGCAGGGCGCCGACGCGGGCCTTCATCTCCCGCGCCGCCTTGTTGGTGAAGGTCAGCGCAACGATGGCGGAGGCGGGCACCCCATGCGCGCACACCAGATGCGCGATCTTGCGGGTAATCACCCGCGTCTTGCCGGAGCCGGCACCGGCGATGACGAGCAGGGGGCCGCCGATGTGCGCGACGGCCTCGGCCTGGCGGGGGTTGAGGCCATGCATAAGAGGTTCGACGTCCGCGTGGCGAAGCTTGTGGTGTCCGATTCGAGAGAGGGCTTGGTCGTCGTTTCCGCCAGGGGCAGCGCGGTGCGGACCGGGGACCGCGGTGCGGGTGCGCCGGATTGATTCGGCCCTGGGGACGGGGGGCTGCAGTCGGCCGTCTGCGCGATTGCGACGCGGACTGAAGTCCGCTTGCCCCAGGGGCCGACTGAAGTCGGCGTACCCGGGCGCGCGGCGCCCGGCTTAGACATCAGGGGCTAGCGCCTAGCCCCCAGCCCCCAGCCCCCAGCCCCTGACCGCGTCCTGCCACCAACAGTAGCCCCTTTCCGGCCCTTCCGTAATACACTAACGCGCTCCCCCTATCTGCCCCCGGATCGCCATGCCTGTGTTCCCGTTTCCGGCGCCCTTTATCTTTTTTTCCACGCTGCTCTTGGGCGGCGTCGGCCTTGGTCTGTCTGCGGGTGCCTTGGCGCAGCCGGGCGACGAGAGCCCGTTCCTCTCCGCACCATCCGTGCCCGTGCCGCCGTCGGCGGCGGGGCGGGTGGAGCCGGAGGTGACCATCATCGAGACCGATGAGGAGGTCATCTACGAGTATCGCGTCAGGGGTCAGGTGTATATGGTCAAGATCCAGCCCGTCGCCGGCCCGCCTTACTATCTGCTGGACACCAACGGCGACGGCATCCTCGACGTGCAGGAGAACCGCACGCCGAACCTCGCCCTGCCGCAGTGGCTGTTGTTCAGGTGGTAACCCGTGCGGCCCGGCGCGGTGATGCACCGAGCGCCGCGCCCGCTGTCGAGCAGGTTTGCGCATGGCAGACCGACCAGTAGCGGCGGGTCCGCTACAGACATGGCTGCTGCGGCTCGCGGCCTGGCTGGATCTGGTCAATACCTGGGTCGGCCGCGTCGTCGCCTGGCTGGCGCTGGCCATGGTGCTGGTGACCTTCCTGGTGGTGGTGCTGCGCTATGGCTTCGATCGGGGCTCCATCGCGCTGCAGGAATCCATCACCTACATGCACGCCACGCTGTTCATGCTGGGCGCCGCCTACACGCTGCAGCTCAACGGGCATGTGCGCGTGGATATCTTCTACCACCGCTTTGGCCCGCGCGGGCGCGCCTGGGTCGATCTGTTCGGCACCCTGGTGCTGCTGATCCCGGTATGTCTGTTCATCCTGGCCTCTGCCTGGGGCTATGTCACCGACTCCTGGGCCGTGCGTGAGGGCTCGCGGGAGGCGGGCGGGCTGCCCTACGTGTATGGGCTGAAGACGCTGCTGGTGATGATGCCGCTGCTGCTGTTGCTCCAGGGGCTGGTCTGGCTGCTGCGCAACACGCTGTTTCTGGCCGGGGTCGGGGCCGCGTTGAGCCCGCCCGTGCAGAGCCGTCGTGCAGGCACGGCCGCGGCGCCGCAGGCGGCAGGCGCGACCGGGCCCGATGCCGAGGGCGGGCAGCGGACTGCTGCTTCAGCCCTTCACCGCGCCGAGC
>CAZGCI010000002.1:5524-80297 GCA_964524185.1 uncultured Thiohalocapsa sp.
GGGGGCGGGGGCGGGGGGCCCAGCCGATGGCTGAGCTGATGCCGCTGCTGCTGTTTCTCGCCGTCGGCGGGGTGCTGCTGCTGGGCTATCCGGTGGCGCTGTCGCTCGGCGGCACGGCGCTGGTCTTCGCCTTCCTCGGCGATTGGCTCGGGTTGTTTGAGAGCGCCTTCATCGGGGCGTTGCCCAACCGGATTTACGGCGTCATGACCAATGAGACGCTCATCGCGGTGCCGCTGTTCGTCTTCATGGGCGTCATGCTGGAGCGCTCCAAGGTCGCGGAGAACCTGCTCGATACCATGGCGCTGCTGTTCGGCCCCCTGCGCGGGGGCTTGGGCATTTCGGTCACGGTGGTGGGCATGTTGCTGGCGGCGAGCACGGGCATCGTCGGCGCCACGGTGGTGACCATGGGCCTGTTGTCTCTGCCCACCATGCTGCGGCGCAACTATGCGCCCAGTGTGGCCGCCGGCACCATCTGCGCGTCCGGCACGCTGGGGCAGATCATCCCGCCGTCGATCGTGCTGGTGCTGCTCGGCGATGTGCTCTCCGCCGCCTATCAGCAGGCGCAGCTCGATCTGGGCATCTTCTCGCCGGAGACCGTGTCGGTGGGGGATCTGTTCTTCGGCGCACTCATCCCGGGCCTGCTGCTGGTGGCGGCTTATATTGGCTACATCTTGGGCCTAGCGGTGTTTCGCCCCGGGGCCGTGCCGGCCATCCCCGCCGCGGAGCGCCCGCGGCATGACGGGCGCTTCTGGCTGCGCGTTCTGCGGGTGTTGCTGCCGCCGCTCGGGCTCATCGCCGCGGTGCTGGGGTCCATTCTCTATGGTGTCGCCACGCCCACGGAGGCGGCCTCTGTGGGCGCCGTGGGTGCCATCTTGCTCGCGGCGCTGCAGCGCCAGCTGAGTCTGCGTACGCTGACGGCCGTGGTGCGCCAGACCACGGTGGTCACCAGCATGGTGTTCCTGATCTTCATCGGTGCGGCCATCTTCTCGCTGGTGTTCCGCGGCTTCGGCGGCGATGGGGTTGTCACGGACTTACTCACCGGCCTACCGGGTGGCGTGGTCGGCGCCGTGGCGGTGGTGATGTTGGTGATGTTCCTGCTCGGGTTCATCCTGGACTTCATCGAGATCACCTTCGTGGTGGTACCCATCGTTGGCCCGGTGCTGCTGGCCATGGGGCTGGACCCGGTGTGGCTTGGCGTGATGATTGCCATCAACCTGCAGACCTCCTTCCTGACACCGCCCTTCGGCTTCTCGCTGTTCTACCTGCGCGGTGTGGCGCCGGAGTCGGTCACGACGCCGCAGATCTACCGAGGCGTCATGCCCTTCATCGCCCTGCAGCTGCTTATGCTGGGCGCGCTGGCCCTATTCCCGGGACTCGCCACCTGGCTGCCGAAGGCCATCTATTCCTGAACGGCGGACGAGCGCCAAGGTCATCCGCGGGCAGCCAGGCGGACCTCAGCGGTTGTGGCGCGCGAGACGGCGCCCCCCCGGTGCACGTCACGGGCGGCAGAGCCGCCAAGATGGCAGGCCAAGGTAGGGCCTCGGCAGGAGCGGGCAGGGCTCAGCTTGGCGTGTGGCGGTTAGGGCCGACAGCCGGCCCCGGCACTGCTGTCTGCGATGATGGGCGGGAGCATCTCGGCGGCGTGCAGCAGACCCCGCAAGAGCATGGGCTGCGGCTCGCGAAACATCACGCCAATACCGGCGTTGTCGCCGTCGGTGACGACGGCGGGGATGAGCCAGTCACGGCCCAGGCAGGAGAGCTCCAGCTCGATGGGGGTACCCACCGGCAGGATCAGCGACTGTACCGAGAGGAACATGCCATCCACGCCAAGGTCCCGCGCGCTGGCGCCTAGGAACGGGCGGCGGCCGTAACGGATGTACACCGGAATATTGATGGGGTGCCGGGAGGCGTAACGGCGTTCGTGGTCCACGGCAGGGTCTCCTGTCCTGAATTCGCTCTCATGATGACATCTTAGAATATGTTCTTGACAGTGAGATTCAGCTTTTGTGACCAAATTGTTTCTGGACCGGGGAAATCTCCGCTCAGTTGGGCACCGATAATAGGTTCTCAGACAGGCGGGGCAACCTGGAAGCTGGATCAGCGACTGCAGCGACGGCTGCCCCAAGGGTGCCGCGTCGGGAGGCTCCGCCGGGAGCGAGCGCGCGTACCACGCGGCCCTGCTGCCCGTCTCGAGCGGGCGCTGCCGGCCGCCGTGGGTGTGCGACCGCCAGGTTGCGCACCGTTCCCGCCGGCGCCCGCAGGGCCCTCGGTGCGCACGCTGCGCGCGCACGCCCTGCGCCGTGCCCCGGCTTGTTGAGCAGGAACAAACGACGAAAAGCGCGAAATATACGAAGTCATCCGGATCTCGCTTGCATCTGCGGAATGTTCGCGCTTTTCGCGTGTTTCGTGGTTCAGAGACGATGGGCCGCTTGTTGTTGAATCGTTTCCTAAGCCGTTGGTCTTAAGCCGTTGGCAGGCTGTCGCCCAAATCCGCCGCAGCCAACCGATCGCGCACCGCGTGCAGGTGCGCCATTAGGTCCGGCTCCAGCCGTGCGTAGGCGTCGGCATCGGGCACGCGCTTCACGACGACGCCGAGCAGCTCGGTGATGGCGTTGCCGATGGAGTTCTGGCTGATGGTGACAAACAGCCGGCCGGCGTCGCCATGCCCCCCATCCCCACGATAAATGAGCTGTTTGAAGGCCGGCTCCCAGCGGATGGCATTGGCGTACGCGGGCTCCTGGATGCAGCGCGCGCGGATCATCTTGGCGGTGCCCATGAAGGCATCATCCGCCAGCAGCACGCGCTCGACGGCGGCCGGAAAGTGCAGGTCCGGCAGCAGGTCCGCATTGCGGCTGGAGACCTGACTGAAGAAGCTGCGATAGAAGTCGAGAAACCCCATTAACAGCGCGTCGTACTCGTGCCAGAAGCGCGTGTCGCGCAGGGTCGCGGCGCCGCCCGCGATCTCCCAGCACGGCAGGCCCTGGGGATAGCCGGTGAGCGCCAGCGCCGAATCTGCACCGGTTGCCGGGCAGAGCAGCTGCAGGTCGAGCGCGGTGGCGAAGAAGGCCCGGTAAACATCGCGCATGTGCGCCTGAAACAGGCTGTGCTGGCCGCCGTCGGTGAGGTTGGGATTGGCTGCGTCCGCGGGCTCGGCCGCGCGGAGGTCCGCCATGGGGAAGACCATGAAATGGTTGTGCAGCATGCGGATGCTGGGCACGCCCGGTGCGGTGAGTGGCCAGGTGGCATCCAGGCTCGCCTCCCCGGCCAGCACCAGGGCCTGTGCCGGGTCCGGCCAGTGCTCAAGCATGTAGCCGATGATGACGGCGTTCATGCGGTTCCAGACGCGGCGCACGCGCTCCGGCACCTGGGTGCGGCGCACGGGGCGGCCCAGCGGGTTCAGAATCTCGCGGGCGGTGTTATAGATGATGGAGCAGTCGAAGGTGCCCGAGTGGCCGAGCGCCTTGCGGTAGAGCAGCAGATGTTCCGGGTTGCTGAGCAGGCCGTTGTTGTGGACCAGGTCGTTTAGGTTCTCAGCGCTGTTGAAGAATTCGTTCGGCGCCATACCCTCCGGCACGTCCAGCGGGATGGGGCGAAACGGCGTGACGAGCTGGCGCGGACGTGGTTGCATGACGGGCTCCTGAGCGGCGGGGAAGCAGTCCGCGGTGTGCTGCAAACGCCCGCTGGCACCCTCGCGCCGGCGGCACGCGTTTACAACCCCTGCGCGCTGGCTTGGGTGGATGGATACACCTCAGTGTAGCGTCGCGGCACGGATGGCCCGGTGGGTCAGGCTGCTTTCCCGCCGTCCGGTCGGGTGGCGGCGCCAGTCGTCCTGAGCAGCGCAGCCCGGGGCCATTGCAACTGACCACAGCCAGCAGCCGAACCCCGACTGCAGCGGAGCACCGAAGCCGGCGCTATGCTGATGGCAGTTACGCCCGACCGGCCGTCCGAACGGCGGCAGCACCCCCGGAGACATCACCATGCTCATTACCTTCAAGACCGCCGCGTACGCCGACATCACGATGTTCGGCGACGTGGCGAAGGCGCTAATCCACCTGATGGGGCATAGCGGCACCATCCCCGGCGCGATCCTGGCCGAGGATGTGCCAAAGGCGCTCGAGAAGCTCCGCGCCGCTGTCACCCACAACCCCGATGCGCCGCTCAATCCGCACCGCGACGATGACGACGACGCCCGCAGCGAGAGCATCAGCCTGTCGAAACGCGCCCTTCCACTGATCGAGCTGCTCGAGGCTGCCGCCCGCGACGAAAAGAACGTGATGTGGGATCAGACCTAATGGGACGCGGCCGGTCAGGGGCTGCACTGACCTGGCCGCAAACGCATCATCCGCCCAAGCGCCGCCGGTTGCAGCGACCGGGCGGCGTCCGGCCTTAGCAGCCCGCAAGGGCGGCGGGCTGAGGGCGAGCCGGGCCGTTCGGCGCGCCGCCGGGTGCCCTCTCCCGCAGCGGGTGGCACAATCCGGTCTTGTCCCTACCGCCGGAGACCGCCCGTGTCCACCACGCCCAGCCACCCGTCCGCCGCCGACACCATCGAGCGACTGAGCATCCGCAACGCCACGCCTGCGGACGTGGCCGCCATCCGCGCGCTGTTCGAGCGCGCCTATGGCGACAACGGCATCACTGGTTACACGGCGGCGATGATCCGCGGCCAGATCAACAAATTCCCGGAGGGGCAGTTCGTCGCCGAGGCCGACGGCAGGCTGATTGGCTTCTGCTCCAGCTTCGTGGTCTCGGGCAAGGTGGCGCTCCAGCCGCACGATTGGACTTGGATCACCGGCGGCGGCTATGCGAGCCGCCACGACCCGAACGGCGACTACCTCTACGGCATGGAGGTCTGCGTGGACCCGGAGTACCGCGGACTGCGCATCGGCCAGCGGCTGTACGACGAGCGCAAGAAGCTGGCCCAGGCTTGGGCGCTGAAGGGCATCATCTACGGCGGCCGGTTGCCGACGCTGCGCGCAGCGCTCACACGCGCCGAGCACCCCTATCCGACGCCGGAGGCCTACATCGAAGCCGTCGAGGCCGGCCGCGAGCACGACCCGGTGCTGACCTTTCAACTGCGCAACGACTTCAAGGTCATCGGACTCCTGCCCCGCTACTGGCCCGAGGACCAGCCGTCCATGGGCTACGGTGTGCACCTGCTCTGGCGCAACCCGCACGTGTCCGACGAGGTCGAGGAGGCCCGCCAGCACAAGTACGGCGGGCGGCTCAGGGACACGGTGCGCGTGGCCACGGTGCAATACCAGCAGCGGCGGGTGAGGTCGTTCGATGAGTTCCTCGACATGGTCCGCTACTTCGTCGACGTCACCGCCGACTACCGCGCAGACTTCTGCGTCTTCCCGGAGCTGTTCTCGTTGCAGCTCTTGTCCATGGAAGACCAGGAGCTTTCCCCCGCCGAGGCCATCGATGCGCTGACCCGTTGGACAGACCCCATCAAGGAAGCACTCCGGGACATGGCCGTGCGCTACAACATCAATATCATCGGCGGCTCCCATCCCACCAAGATGCCCAATGGCCGGGTGGAGAACATCTGTTATATCTGCCTGCGCGATGGCGCGGTGCACGAGCAGCCAAAGATCCACCCCACCCCCAACGAGGTCTATTGGTGGAACATCGAGGGCGGCCACGAGCTCGCGGCCATCAACACCGACTGCGGCCCCATCGGGGTCCTGATCTGCTACGACGCCGAGTTCCCGGAGCTGGCCCGCCATCTGGCCGATCAGGGCGCCAATATCATCTTCGTGCCCTTTTGCACCGATGAGCGTCAGTCGTATCTACGCGTGCGCTATTGCAGCCAGGCCCGCGCGGTGGAGAACCAGTGCTACGTCGTCATGTCCGGCAACTGCGGCAACCTGCCCAACGTCGCCAACATGGACATCCAATACGCCCAGAGCTGCATCCTCACCCCCTGCGACTTCCCCTTTGCGCGCGACGGCATCGCCGCCGACACCACGCCGAATGTGGAGACCGTCGCCTTCGCCGATCTCGGCCTCAAGGCCCTGCGCGAGGCCCGCTACGAGGGCACGGTGCAAAACTTGAAGGATCGGCGGCATGACCTCTACACCACCGTGTGGCGGGAGCCCTGAGTGGCGCGAGGCGACCCGCTGGCGAGCCGGCGCCCGAGTTCCTCGCCGGACTGAGGCATCCCCGCGCCAGACATCATGTGCTGGCTGTCGACTGCCTGGTAGCCGATCGGCATCGGCACCTGGCGCTCACCTGGCGCTCAACGCTCAGTGTCGACGCCGCTGTGGCGACGGCTTACGGTCCGGCGGTTGGCGCTGATGTCTCGTCCACCGGTCGGGTGGTCGCAGTGCGCGGCTGGCCGTGGGTTTCACGGTAACATTGGGCGGCATGGAGTTCAGCGCCAAGACACCCAGGGCCAGAGCCCGCCGGGGCCTGCCCGGTCCGCCGTCTGCCACCGGCCGAGGTCCGCTCGGCTGGCTCGCGGCGCTCGGGCTCGCGGGGCGCACCCTGCTGGAGTGCGTAGCGCTGTACGCCAATATCATCCTGGGGCGGGAGCGGCTGGACCTGCCCGCCTTCACCTCGGCGCTGCGCCAGGCGGGCTTGTCCATCTTGCCGGCGGTCACGCTGGTCACCGCGGCGCTTGGGGTGATACTGGGGCGCCAGGTCGCCAATGTATTGGAGAACCTGAACTTCCCCGGCGTCTTGCTCACGACCATTACCTATGCCGTGGTCATGGAGCTGGTACCCATCCTGGTGGGGGTGCTGGTGGCCGGGCGCGCCGGCGTGGCGCTGGCGGTGCACCATGCCACGCTCGTGGTGACGGGGCAGATGGACGGACTCTTGGTGAGCGGCGTCAACCCCATTCGCTACATCACCGGACCGGTGTTGCTGGCGATGCTGGCGATGTCCTTTGCCTTCGTCGTGTGGGGCAGCCTGGTGACAGTCGGCACGGCCTACCTCTGGCTGTTCTCCTTTTCAGAGGTGCCGCCGTTTCAGATGGTCGATGCCGTGCGCAACACCCTTGGCCCCGAGGAACTGCGCGAGGCCATCGTCAAGCCACTGGTGTTCGCGGTGGTCATCGCGCTCATCGCCACCGTGAATGGCAGCATCGCCGGCCGCGATCCGGAGCTCGTCGGTGAGGCGGCCACGGGCACCATGATCGCAGCAGTCACCAGCATCCTGCTGATCGATCTCTTGTTCGCGCTATGGCCGGAGGTCTGACCCATGGACGACGCGACCGCGCCGGTGTCGCCCGCCCCGGGACCGCCGGCGCTGGAGATTGCCGATGTGTTTCAGCACGTCGCCGGGCATGCGGTGCTCAGCGGCGTGTCATTCTCCGTGCAGCGCAGCGAAGGGGTGCTGCTGATCGGCCGCAACGGCGCCGGCAAGAGCCTTCTGATGCGGCTAGTGTTGGGGCTGGACCTGCCCTCCGCGGGACAGGTGCGACTGTTCGGGGAGGAGTTACAACATCTGCGCGGCAGCCGCGCACAGTCGCTGCGTCGGCGCGTCGGCGCGGTGCTGCAGCATGGTGCCCTGTTAGATGGGCTCACCGTGCTCGAGAATTTATTGCTGACGCTCCGGCCGACGCGGCTGTCCCAGGCCGAGATGGCCCGGGCGGCGCGGCTGGCGATGACGCAGCTGCAGCTCGACGGCATGGAGAATCATCTGCCGCGCGCCCTCTCAGTAGGCCAACGCCGGCGCGTGGAGCTGGCCCGGGCACTGATCCACCAGCCGGATCTGCTCATTTGGGACGGGCTGACGGACGGACTGGATCTGCCGGCTGTACGGGAGATCTTCGAGCTGCTGCGCAACCAAATGACGCTGCGCGGGCTCACCGTCATCGGCACAGACAATATGGCCCTGGAGGCGGTGGGCGCCGACGACAGGGTGGTGGTGCTGGATCGGGGCCGGGTCATCTTCGACGGCACCCGCAGCGCGCTGCAAGCGGCAACGCCGCAACGCCTCGAGCTGCGCTACCTGCTGCATGGACGCTGGTAACGGCTGGAGCCGTAGAGCAGCTCGCCAACCCCTAGCCCCTAGCCCCTAGCCCCTAGCCCCTAGCCCCGAACAGCATGAGTCTGGAACGCCTCTACCAGCCCCCCGAGATCGGCGCCCCCGGCATCCGCCGCGGCCGCCGGCAGCGGCGCGACCTGGTGCTGGCCGGGCTCTTCGTGCTGGCGATGGCCGGCGTAGTGCTGGGGGTGCTGCTGCTGAACGTGCCGGCGTTGTTCGGCGGCTATGCCCTGCGAGCATATTTTCCGGATGCTGGCGGTCTGGACCGTGGCCTGGACGTGGTCCAAGAAGGCTTCGTCATCGGCCACGTGGGCGCCGTGGGGCCCGTGTTCCAAGCCGATGCGGACCGCAACAACTGCCCGGACACCGATGAGCCCCGCTCCCCTGAGCTGCCCTGCTTCCGTGCGACCCTGCGCATTCAGCGGGATTGGCCCGTGCCCGTGGGCAGCAGGGCGCAGCTGGCGCCGGCGGGCTTCCTCGGCGGCCATCAGATCCGCATCCAGCCGGGTTTCGCAGACGCTCGGCTCGCGGCGGACGCCGTCGTCCCGACGCTGCCGCGACAGCCGGACCTCCCGAGCCAGGCAGCGCTGGCACTGACCCGGCTGCAAGCCGCCATTGACGAGACCATCCGCCCGGCGCTCGAGGATCTGCAGGCGCGTATCCAGAGCCTCATCGGTGCCCTGGGCGCCGGCGAGGATGGCGAAGACGGCCTGGCTGCCGCGGCGGGCGAGGGCTTGGCCGAGGTCTTCCAGAACCTGCGGCAACTGAGCACCAACATTGAGCAGACCGTCGATCCCGCGCGACTGGGCGCCATCCTCGATTCCGTCGATACCATCAGCGCCAATCTCGCCGCCGCATCCGCCGGGCTGGACGCCCGCAGCGCCGACGTGGGCGCCGCCGTGCGGGAGTACACCGCACTCGGCACGGACCTGCGGCGGGTCGTCAAACAGACGGAGCCGGCACTGAGCGACTCCCTGGATGACGTCCAATACCTGTTGCAAGAGCTCTCCGCCGCGTTGGCGCCCATCATGGCCAACATCGAGACGGCCTCACGCAACCTCTCCGCACTCAGCGGGGATCTCCGCGAGGATCCCAAGTCGCTCTTGTTTAAGCGTCCGCAGCAGGGGCCTTCACCATGGCTGGAGCGCTGACACGGCACCTCGTGCCGGGCCTGCTCGTGCTCGCCGCTTGCGCGCTGCTCGCGGGCTGCGGAGGCGGCGGTGAGCGCTTGCGGGATTTGTACTTCGCACTGCGCGCCGACGCCGCGCTGGCGCCCAGTGTCGAGCCCATTCCAGGTACCCTGCGCGTGACCCCCATCGCCGCCCGCGGCTTTCTCGCCGGCAGCCGCATCGTCTACCGCACGGCGGCGGAGCCGCTGCAGGTGCAGCGCTACGCGCAGCTGTTGTGGGAGGAGGTGCCGGCGCGCGCCCTTGCCGACGACCTGACGTCGGCACTGCGCGCGGCGGAGGTCTTCGAGCATGTGATCACCGCGGGTGATCCGGCCCGGGCGGACTATCTACTCACGGGCGAGCTGCAACACTTTGAGCATCGCCCCACGGACGACCCGCCGCACGTTCTCGGCGAGCTGAGCCTGACGCTGGTGCGCGGCAAGGGTCGGCAGGTGCTCGTAGCAAGGTCCTACCGCGTAGCGGAGCCGGTTGCATCGGGTCCCGACGGCAGCACCACGCCAGAGGCCATCGTCGCGGCCTTCAACCGCCTTGCCGGGCGGCTCGTCAGTGAGGTCGCGACGGACATGCAGGCGGCGGGGGCCAGGCTGCGGTGATGGCCCCAACCGGCCAACAGCACCACGCCCGTTACTGCCGGGCACAGGCGGTGCGGCGTCCGTGTTGTCGGCGCCCATGAGCGCAGACCTGCGCCAACCGAGCGGCCCTTCAGACGCGGGCTCGCCACCCCCGGACCGTTTTGCAGCGCTGCTGCCGGCAACGGCCCTGCGCATGCCGGTGGCTTGGAACCGCCTGCACGTGCCTGGGCCGCCGGCGGCCTTTGCCCTCAGCGGCCCGGAGATCCATGCGGCGACACCGTTGGAGCGCTTCCACCGGCGCATCGTCGCCTTGCTCGAGTGTCCCACCGATGGCGGCGACCGGCTGGCGCTGGTGGATAAGGCCATCCCGCATGCGCACTTCGATTTGATGCTGAGTGAGGCGTCGGACGACGACAAGCCGAGCCCCTGTGACGTGTCACCCCTCACCGGCCGGGTGCTCTGGCGCACGGGATTGGAGTTCGTGCGCTTCGTCTCGGACCCAGCGGTGATGGCCGCGCGCGGCCTAGCGGGCGGCGCGCTGCACCTGGCGCTGAACTGCGACCCCTACACACAAGACCGTGAAAGCGTCCAGGCAGCCAAGCAGTTTCACCTCCACCTGTTGTACTGGAGCGCGGCCGAGCTCGAGCAGCTCGCTGGCGCCCCGGAGCGCCCCTTGCAGCACGACCCACGCACTCGCCGGCAGCTGCTGGACCCGCTGGCATTTGTCGGCGCCCGGCTGGTGACGGCACTGCTGCAGGAGCTGGCGCCGGGCATTCCGGGCGCGGTCGCGCTGGATTGCGACGACGAGGCCATCGTCGCCGGCCATCGACCGCCCGGCGCGCTGCTGCAGCTGCCGGGCTGGGAGGTGCTCGCGGATCCCGCCTTCGAGGATCTGGTGCGACGGCTGCATGGGCGCCTGACGGACATGGCGGCGCTGCTGCGGGCGGCCTTCACGGGCGACGCAGGGGTGCCTGTGCCCTGGCAGCGCCACCCGCTGCGCAACCGCGCTGCTATCCAAGCGGCGCTGGGGGGCCTGGATCTTTCCCCAGGATTGCTAGCAGCGCTTGACAGCCTCGCCAACGTGCTGCGCGACCTACCGCCGCCGGTGCTAGCACGCTTGCGCCGCAGCCGCCCGGCGCTGCGCAAACACCTGCTGACCCTGAATCCACCAAGCTATGCACTCAATCTGTTCTCGCCCGGGCGGAACCTGCCGAGGACACCGCTGGCCGCGGCCGGGCTCGTGTATCTCAGCATCCAGCCCAAGCTCTTCTCGGGTACCGGCGGCGCCGGGCTACTGGCGCTGGACGGACTGCCAAGCGTGCGGGTGTGCCGCGGCGCCGGCCATTTCGACGCGCCGCAGTGGCGCCGGCGCGCCGCACTGCAACGCGCCTTTGCCCTGCACAACGCCGAGGCCTTGCGGGGGCTCCTCGGCGCCGGCTGCGGACGTGTGCGACGCTTCGTGGACTATGAGCAGGGCTGGGCCTAGACCCTTGGCCCTGCGGACCAACACCGGAACCTGCTGATCGCGCCATGGATTTCGCCGCCTTCGCGCCCTTTTGGATCGTCTTCTCGCTGCTGTCGGCCTTCTTCCACGCCTCGCGGCTGGCGGTGACCAAGCACCTGTCGTTCAGCTTCTCGGCCCGGGCACTCACGCTGTACGTCAACCTGGCCAGTCTGTTGGTCACCGCGCCGCTCATCGTCTGGCATCACGATTTCCCGCTCCACGAGCCGATCTATACCGCGGTGGTGCTGTTCGGCGGCGTCGTCTCCGGTCTCGGCGGCTGGGCGCTGAACACCGCCATCCAGCGCAGCGACGTATCCCTCGTGGGACCGGTGATGACGCTGACCCCCGGCTTCGTTGTAGTCATCGAGTGGCTGATCATCGGCGACCTGCCGGGCCAGCTCGGCGTGCTGGGCCTGGCGCTGCTCGTCGCCGGCGGCTATGTGCTCGCGGTGGAGCGCGAGCAGACCAGCGTCTGGTCGCCGCTGCGCCGGCTGGTGACGGAGCCCGGCAGCATGCTCACGCTGGTGGCGGCCCTTTGCTTTGCCGCCGCATCCACACTCGGGCGCGTCGGCATTCAGATGAGCGACCCGCTGTCCTTCGCGGTGGTGGTGGCCATGGTGAACCCGCTGGTGCTGTTCGTCATGTTCAGCCTCCAAGACCACCGCTTCTACCGCGAGGCGTTTCCCAGGCACTTACGCCGGGAGTTGCGGCCATTGCTGCTGCTGGGGGTGTTGTTCGCGCTGATGCGTATTGCCGACCAGATTGCACTCAGTCTGACGCTCGCCTCCTATGCGATGGCCGTCAAGCGCACGGCGGGGTTGTTCTCGGTCATGCTCGGGCACTGGTACTACGGCGAGGGACACATGGCGGCGCGCCTCGCGGGCAGTGCATTGATGCTGGTGGGTCTGTTCGCATTGACGCGGTCCTGATCGGGATTTGGATCGACATCGGGATGGCGATGAGCAGGGCGAGCTGGAACGGGGCCCGTTCGAGCCGTGCCCTGCCGAGCGACTTCGCCTCCGGGGCGGGGCGGCGCTGGTAGCCCGGACGGCCATCCCGCGAAGGGCGCGGCGGCTCGTGCCGAGCCCCACGGGTGCGCGCGGTAAAGAGCTGGTACGCTTCTGTCTTGGTTCGCAAATCCACCACGGGCCGCAGCGGCCCGGGAGCCAACGCATGCGCCGAGTCCGCCGCCCCTTTCACGTCGAGCTGATCAAGCCGTCCCACTATGACGACGACGGCTACGTGATTCAGTGGCTGAAGGCCTGGATCCCGTCCAATTCGCTGGCCAGCATGTACAGCCTGACGCTGGAGGCCGCGGAGCAGCAGGCACTCGGGACCAACGTGGATATCCGCGTCCAGGCCTATGACGAGACCAACACCGTCATTCCGGTCAAGCGCATCATCCGGCGTCTGCAGCAGGCCGGCGGCGAGGGCTTGGTGTGCATGGTGGGTGTGCAGTCCAACCAATTCCCCCGCGCGATGGACATGGCGCGAGTATTCCGCGCCGCCGGCCTGCAGGTCGCCATCGGTGGCTTCCATGTGAGCGGCTGCCTGGCCATGCTGCCCGAGCTACCGGCAGACTTGCAGGAGGCGCTGGATCTCGGCATCACCCTGTTTGCCGGCGAATCCGAGGGCCGCTTCATGGACCTGCTACGGGCGGCGCAGGGGCACGCCATGGCGCCGCTCTACAACTACATGGACGACCTGCCGGGCATGGAGGGCCAGCGCATGCCCTATCTGCCGCCCAAGGTGGCCCGCCGCTATGCGCCCATGCCCGGCACCTTCGATGCCGGCCGCGGCTGCCCGTTCCTATGCAGCTTCTGCACCATCATCAACGTGCAGGGGCGCAAGTCACGCTACCGCAGCCCCGACGACGTGGAGCGGCTGCTGCGCGCCAACCTGGCCCACGGCATCCGCCATTACTTCATCACCGACGACAACTTCGCCCGCAACCGCAATTGGGAGCCTATTTTCGACCGCATCGCCGCGGTGCGCGCGGAGCTGGGTGTGAAATTCAATTTCACCATCCAGGTCGACACCATGTGCCACACCCTGCCGGGCTTCGTGGACAAGGCGCGCAAGGCGGGCGTGTCGCGGGTATTCATCGGGCTGGAGAACGTCAACCCGGAGAATCTCAAGGCGGCCAACAAGAAGCAGAACAAGATCGCCAACTATCGCGACATGCTGATCGCCTGGCAGCAGCGGCGCGTGACCACATACTGCGGCTACATCCTGGGCTTTCCGGGCGACACCCCGGCCTCCATCGCCGCCGATATCGAGACCATCAAGCGCGAGCTGCCGCTGGATATCCTGGAGCTGTTCTGTCTCACGCCGCTACCTGGCTCCGCAGACCACAAGTCCCTCGTCGAGCAAGGGGTCGAACTGGACCCCGACATGAACATCTACGACCTGGAGCACGTCTGCACCGCGCACCCGAAGATGACCAAGGCCGAATGGCTCGGGGCCTATCGTGCTGCCTGGGACAGCTACTATTCGATGCAGCACCTGGAGACCCTGATGCGGCGCGCCGCTGCCTTCCGCCGCAACCCCAAGCGCGTGATGGAGATCGCGTTGGAGTTCTACGGCTGCTTCCGCTTTGAGCGCGTGCACCCGCTGCAGGGCGGCTTCGTGCGCCGCAAGATCCGCACCCAGCGCCGTCCCGGCTTGGCCATCGAGCACCCCTTGACCTTCCACGCCCGACGCGCCTGGGAGATCACGAGCACCTACTCCCGGCTCTTGG
The DNA here is from genome assembly GCA_964524185.1 of uncultured Thiohalocapsa sp. Lineage (GTDB taxonomy): Bacteria > Pseudomonadota > Gammaproteobacteria > Chromatiales > Chromatiaceae > Thiohalocapsa. The sequence continues at coordinate 19,523 of CAZGCI010000002.1, forward strand.
TCTATGCCCTGCGGGTCTGGATGCTCTACAAACGCATCCGCAAAGAGACCCGCGACAGCGCCGGGCTCGATTATCTCGACGACGCCATCCGCCCGAGCGCACCTGCTGCGCCTGCTGCGGCCCAGACGGCCGCAGCGCCGCTGGACCTCACCGGTCAGGCGGCCTAGCCGAGGGCCGAGAAGCAGTTTAGCAACCCGCCAGACGTCAGTGGTTGTGCCTCGGCCCTCGGCACTTGGCCCTCGGCCCTTTCCCCTCCCGGCGCATGCAACACGAACGGGACCTCGCAAACTCGGCGCGCCTGCAAAACCCTGGCGCGCTCAACGGATCTAGGCTGGCTCGGCGCTGGTCAGGGCGTCTGCGACGCGCTCGGCGTCCTGGGCCGACAAATAGGGATGCATGGGCAGGCTGACGACGCGCGCTGCGGCGCGCTCGGCGTTAGGCGTGCAGTCGGGGCAGCAGAAGTGCGCGTAGGCGCCCTGGCGGTTGAGTGGGATGGGATAGTGGACCGCGGTGGGGATGTCTCGGGCGCTGAGCTGAGCGATCACGGCATCGCGGTCGTCCGCCTGCAGGGTGTACTGGGCGTAGACGCTGGTGTTATGCGCCTGGACGTACGGTGTAAGCAGGCCGGTGTTGGCGTCTTTGACGCTCCGGGCGCCGCGGCGTTGGAGGAGTTCGGTGTAGCGGCTGCCAATGGCGGCGCGACGCTCGACTTCGTCGGGAAAGATGGCGAGCTTGGCCAGCAGGACAGCGGCCTGAAGGGTATCGAGGCGGCCGTTGACGCCCAGCCGCGGGTGGCTGTAGCGCCGATCCTGGCCATGGTTCATGGCCTGACGCATGCGATTGGCGAGCTGGTCGTCGTCGGTGAAGCAGGCGCCGCCGTCGCCATAAGCCCCGAGCGGCTTGGACGGGAAGAAGGAGGTGCAGCCGATGGTGGATAGCCCGCAGGAGCGCCGCCCCTTATAGCTTGCGCCGAAACTCTGGGCGGCGTCTTCGATGACCGGGAGTCCGTGTCGGTCGGCGATGGCGTTGATGGCGTCCATGTCCGCGCACTGGCCATACAGGGAGACCGGCATGATGGCGCGCGTCTTGGGGCCGATGGCGGTTTGGATGCCGCCCGGGTCGATGTTATAGGTGACCGGGTCGATGTCGACGAACCTGGGCACAGCACCCAGGAGGGCGATGACCTCCGCTGTGGCGACGAAGGTGAACGGCGTGGTGATGACTTCGTCACCCGGGCCGATATCGAGCGCCATCAGGGCCACAAGCAGGGCGTCGGTACCGCTCGACACGCCCACACAGTGACGCACGCCCACGTAGTCGGCCAGGCGCGCTTCGAGCTCCGCAACTTCTGGGCCCAGGATATAGCGACCATGCGCCAGCACGGCCTTGATGCGGGCATCGATGTCCGCGGCGATGCGCGCCTGCTGCGCATTGAGGTCGATAAATTGCATCGCGCTGCCCCGTGCGGGTGGTTCGATTAGGTTCGGATCATTTCTGCACAACGCCGACAACACCGGTGTCGTCGACCACCACCAATAGGGTGATGCGGTGCTGGGCCATCAGCTCGATGGCGGTCTGCATGTTGCTCTCGGCGCCGATGGTCACGGGGGCGGGCGTCATCAGGTCTGCGGCCGTCTTCTGGAAAAAGGCCTCGCGATGGGCCTGCACGGCGCGGCGCAGGTCGCCGTCGGTGATGATGCCCTCGGCCCGGCGTCGGTCGACGCTCACCAGCGCGATCCCGAGTCCGCCGTCGCTCACGGCTGACAGTACGGCATCGGCGTCCGCATCCGGGCCCACGAAAGGCAGGTTGTCGCCCCGCATCTCCTCGCGAACCGTGTGCAGCAATCGGCGGCCGAGGCTCCCGCCCGGGTGAAACCGCGCGAAGTCACCGGACTGAAAGCCGCGCGCGCGCATCAAGGCCACGGCGAGCGCATCGCCCATGGCGAGCGCCGCTGTCGTGGAGGCGGTGGGTGCCAGCTGCAGCGGACAGGCCTCGCGCTCCACCCGCACCGACAAATGCTGATCGGCGTGGGCCGCTAGCGTGGAGCGCGCATTGCCGGTGAGTGCGATGATGCGGTTGCCGTTGTCGCGCAGAAAGGGCAACAGCTTCACCAGCTCTTCGGTCTCGCCGGAATTGGAGAGCGCAATGAAGGTATCCGCCGGTGTCACCATCCCGAGGTCGCCATGAAAGGCCTCCCCCGGATGCATGAAGAAGGACGGGGTGCCGGTGCTGGCCAGGGTCGCGGCGAGCTTCTTACCGATGATGCCGGACTTCCCCATGCCACAGACGATGACCCGGCCGCGGGTGGCGAGGATGGCCTCGACGGCGGCGGTGAAGGCGCCGTCGAGGTTGCGGACCAGGCCGAGGACGCCGGCAGCCTCGATCTCGAACACCTCGCGCGCCACCGCCGCGCAATCGATGCGGCCGATGTGCGGTGCGGAGCCGGCCATATCGGGCATTGAGCGCTGCTGGTGCGGCCGGCCCGTCAGAAACGGGTATCCAGGTTGCGCACCTTGTCGCGGAAGTCGCGGGTGACGGTCTCGATGTCACCGTCGCTGGCGATCACGCGGGGCGTCAGCACCACCACCAGCTCGTTGCGCTCTGCGCGGCGGCGCGTTTCCCCAAACAGCGGCCCGACGAGGGGGGCCCGATAGAGGCCCGGGACACCGGACCGGTTGCCCTCGTTGGCGTCCTGGATGAGGCCGCCGAGCACCACGGCCTGGTTGGAGCGCACCGCCACATTACTCGTGATATTGCGGGTACGGAACGTCGGCGAGTTGAGCGTCCCGCTGTCCTGGGCCACCGTGCTGACTTCCTGCTCGATCTCCATCTGCACCAACCCGCCCGGGGTCACCCTGGGCTTCACGGACAACTTGACGCCGGTGGACCGGTATTCGATCTGGTTGATGATCCGATCCGTGGTCGCCGTCCCCTGCTGCTGGGTGGTTGCGATGGGGACGTCCTCACCCACCTGAATCTGCGCCGTCTGGTTGTCGCGCACCATCACCGATGGGGAGGAGAGCACGTTCACCAGGTCGTCCTGTGCCAGCGCCGAGAGTGTGGCGCGAATGGTGTCCGGACGCAGCACGACGGACCAGTTGAAACCGGGGAAGGTGCGCGCGGGCCCTTCGGCCCCATCGCGCAACGAGATGTCGCTGCGGTAGTCACCCTCGGCGAGCCCAAAGAAGCGCCACTGCACGCCATAGCGCAGGCTGCCGGTGAGGCGAATCTCCACAATGGTGGCCTCTACGAGCACCTGCAGCGGCAGGATGTCAAGTTGTTTTAGTGCGTCCAGGATCTTCTTGTAATCGCGTGCGCTGGAGCGCACCAGGAGTGAGTTGTTCACGGCATCCGCGACGATGCTGACCTCAGATGACAACTCCAAGGTGCTGGCAGACGCCCGCCGCGGCGTCGCCTCACCGCCGTCGCCGCCACCGTCCGCACCGCCGATGCTCGCCTGCTGCAGGCCGGGTGCTACGCCGCCCACGCTCCGACGTTGGCCGCCACCCCCATCGCCGGAAAAAAGTTGCGTCAGCACGTCGGCGAGGTTTTCGGCATCGCCGTGGCGCACGCGATAGACGAACAGGCGCTGCGCCGTGCTGCCGCTGGCCTCCGCACGGTCGAGCCGGGTGATCCAGTCGCGCATTTGGGCCAGATAGCTCTGCTGAGGCGAGACCACCAGCACGGCATTAGCGCTCTCCATCGGGATAAACCGGAACAACCCCTTGAAGGGGTTAGGGCCATCGCCGTCGGCCAGCAGGGCCTGGAGATTTGACACCACGTCCGTCGCCTGCGCATATTCCAGGACGAAGAAACCCACCGACAGGCCAGCCATCCAGTCCACGTCGAAGACCTGGATGGTCTCCAGCAGGTTGCTCATCTCAGGGCTGGTGCCGGCGATGACGACGAGGTTACGCATGCTGTCCGTGCGCACGATGCTGCCATCCGGCGCCAGGGGCTCCAGGATGCTGGCCATCTCCTCGGCGCCGATGTAGCGCAGCGGCACGACCTGCAGGCTGTAGCCCTCGGGCAGCGCCCGTGCGGACTGGCCCAACTGGGGCACGACGCGCCCCTGGACCGCGTTGCCGAGGGGGACGACTTCGTAGGTGCCTGCGTTGTCCACCAACGCTGCGTTATTCATCCGCAGCAGTGTTTCCAGCGTCGGGATGAGCATATCGCGCCGCAGGGGTCGGCCGGTCTGCAGGGACACGAAGCCGGAGACGCCCGGGTCTAGGACGTAGTTGACGCCCAGCAGATCGCCGAGGATGACCTTAACTACCTCCCGAATATCGGTGCCGTCGAAGTTCAGGGTCACATCGCCCGGCGTGGTATCGACACCCGCGGGCGACACCTGCCGGACGAAGGTGCCTGTGCCGGGGAGCACATAGTCAGTTGCCTCCGGTATCTCGTCGCCGATGGCGATGCTGTCCGGCTGTGCGGCGTCGGTGCCGACCGGAACTGCACGGCGGTCGGGGTCCATGGCGTGTCCCTGGGTTGAGCCGATGCGTTTGCTCGGGTCAAACACCAGCCCGCCGCTGCCACACCCGCTGGTGATCAGCACCAGTAGCCCTGCCGTCAGGAGCCCAAGCCAGAGTCGCGCACTGGGCTGCAAACTGGTTCGCGCACGGGCCGGCGGCTCGGTCACGCGGCTCTCCCGGAGACCAGACCGTCGGGCTTGCCTGTTGGCGTTGTGGACTGACATGGCGTCGGGGCCTGGTAGCGCGGTTGGATGGCTGGTTGGCAGGCTCACGGGCTGGGTTGCGGACCGCGGCCCGCGGATTGGTCAGAGTGAGGGTCAGCGTGCCTGACGGACGGATTGGGCATCCGGCGAGCCCGTGGCTTGCTCGCGCTCGGGGTCACTGGCATCAGGCGCGGCAGGGGGTTCGTCCCCACCCCGTCTGATCTGGCCGGGTGGCGCTGACCGATTGCCCCCCGCCCGTCTCGACGGCGGCAGCCGGGTCGGCGGAGTGCGCGGAGGCGAGTTGGCGTAGTCGCGCAATGGTAACTCATTGGTCTCCCCCTGTCGCTCAAGGACCAGCCTATCGGGCTCGATGGCCTTCACCGTCCAGCCCTCATAGTCCTGACCAAGACGCAAACGCCTCGTCTCGTTGCTGCGCGGGCTGCGCACCCAGGCAGAGACCAGTGTCGGCGTGATCACGACAGCGGTGAGATTCGTGCCGCTCAGATCAGTGGCCGGCACCTCTTCCACGATGGGCTCATCCTCTGGCTCATCCGGCGGCGGTCGGCGGTCCGGCAGGAACAATGGGCGCTCCACGACGGAGGCGTATTCCTCCAGGGGCGGCGGCTCCAGGGCGACTGAGTCAACGCCGGGGGTCGTCGGCTCGGTATCGGGCGCCGCCGTTTCGGCAGCGGGCGGCGGCGACGGCAGCCCCGCGTCTGGCGCCCAGCCCTGCCATTGCAGCGCCAGCCCTGCCCCAAGGAGCAGCGCAAGGCCGAGCAGCACTGGCTTCATGCCCCAGCCTCGAGGATGAAGCCGAAGATGTCGAGTCGCACGGTGAGCTGACCAACATCACTGCCCGCGGGGCGCTGGGGCATTCGCCGCCGCACGTTGGCAGCCCGTGGCGTCGTTGAGCGGATGGACATCTGGTCCACGAACAGGAACGGGCGTGCGCTCTCGATGCGATAGAGTAGGTCGAGCAGCTCATCCGTGGTGCCCTGCAGCTGGGTGCGGATGCGCACCCGCGCGGGCTGCTCGCCCGCATCCACCGGCAGGATCTGGGTGCTGATGGGCCGTGCACCGGCGCCGCGGACCATCTCCTGCACCTCACTCTGCAGGCGGGCGCCGGCGAGCGCCGGCGTCTCGGCGTCGAAATAGAACGCCTTGAAGTCGTCGTTGGCTTGCTCGCGGGCGAGCTCCGCGCGCAGCGCCGGGAGGGTCGCCACCAACCGCTGGTAACGGGCCAGCTGGTCTAGGCCACGGGCGTAGTCTGCGTCCAGCGCCTGCATGCGCTGCCACCAGGGCAGGGCCACGGCAAGGAGGAGCAGGAGGGGGATGAGGAGCGCCACCGACCAGGCGGCGACGCAACCCCAGGGCAGCGTGTTCCGGCGCTGCCGGCGCGGCGCGGCGGTCTCCGCCGCAGGCAGTGTCGTCGCCTCCGCCGCGACGAGCGAAGCCGGTTGCATGTTGGCGCCAGTGTCTGGGTTCATACGGGTCAGTCGGCGGCCGGCGCTCCGGCCTCAGCGGTCGTTAAGCGGTCGTTAATCAGGCGCGCGGCACGGTCTCGCGCGTCGCAGGAACACTCGCAGCAGAGCGGGCCTTGCCGCACCGCCTATCACTCCGCCTCGGGTCGCTGATACATAAAGGATAGGTGGAAGCGCTCTTGGCCGGTGTTTGCAACCTGCATCACCGGCGAACGGAAGCTCACCGAGTCGATGCCCGGCCCCTTCTCCAACAAGCCGATGAGGGCTGTGGCCTGATCGGACTCGCCCCGGGCGTCCACCTCACCGTCGCGGACGTTCAGGGTCTGCACCCAGCTGCCGTCCGGGAGCAGATCCGTCAGCTCCCGCAGCAGGTCGGTCATGCGCGGCTGCTCGCGTTTGCGGTTCAGCACCTCGATGCTGCCAAGGCGGGCGCGTTCCAGTGCATCGCGGACCTCTTCGACCTCCACGGCGGTGCTCCGGACGCGCCGCAGCTCCCCATCGAGGACCTCCAGCGCACGCTGCTTCTGCCACAGCGGCGTCACCAGGGCAGCCACCACCAGCGCCAGTAGCAGGAGCCAAAGGAGCTGTGTCACGAGCGAGCCGAACCGCCGTGGCTTCGGGCGTTCCTCTCGCGGCAGTAGATTGGCACCTGGCCAGGCCCCCGCCCAGGCGAGCCGTGCCGCCGGCGAGCGCGCCTCGCGCAAGCGCTCCAGCCACTCTGCGGCCGCATCGCGGCGCGCCACGGCGACTTCCACATCGAGCTTCGTGCCCCGAGCGACGGCACCCAACACGCGGGCGTCGAAATACACATCCTTAGCACTGAAGGGGGTGAGCCGATCCAGCTCGAAGCCGACGACTTGGCGCAGGTTGTCTTTGACCTGAACCGGCAGGGTGGTACGGCGCAGCAGCACCTGCGGCGCCTCTAGCTCCAGCCAGGTTTCACGCCACCCTTGCTTGGGCGGTCGCGCCAGCGCAGCGGTCACGGTGCCCCCGGTGCGCAGATCGAGGCCGCCGATGGGCTCCCGCTCGGCGCCGACCTGGAGCATGAGCGCGGCCTCATCCCCGCGGGGCTGCACGACCAGACGCGGGTTGCGCAGGGCGAGCCAGCGCCGGACAGGCCGCGGTAGGCAGGACACCAGGGTGTCGCGCCAACGTGGCACGAGGTCGGCGCCGGGGAGCGTCGAGAGCGGCGGCAGGCGCAAGCCTGCGAGCAATCCGGAACTGCTTAGGGTTGCCATGGCTGGCATGCTGCTCGTTTACAAAAACCGCCACGGCGCCGTGTCGCGCCCGGGCCTGATACAGGCCATGTGTGTGCGGTGCCAAGCTGAGGGATCACGTCACGTAGGATAACGCGATGTGCCGCTATGTGTCTGTTACTCGGGCGCAACGTCCGGAGCCGTCGCTGCCGCCAACAAGCCGAACCGACGCCAGAGGACCTCGAAGGGCGGTTGCGCGCCGCGTTGCACCGAGATCAGCGCCTCCATGTGGCGGCCGCGGCCCTGGCGGTCCGTCTGTGAGACGCGCACCCGATACAGGGGCCCGCCGCGATTGCCAAAGGTCATCTGCTCCGTATCCGGCAGTAATGGCTGGTCGCGTTGGGCCACCATATCCACGGCGTCCTCGAACAGCAGGCCCTGGGTAGCCGCCAGCACCTGCGGCGAGGCAAAGCGCTGCTCCACCTCCCCCGTGTCGTTGTACACGGTCAGGTGAGGCGCCAAGCGGTGATAGAGGTCCCGGGTCATACCGAGCACCTGACGCAGCTCCTCCACACTGGCGAAGGGCCCATCGCGAGCACCATAAGGCAGCCCCGCATCGGCGTAGTCGCCGTCCTCGGCACCGTTGAGCCGTCTCAGGTCGTCTGGATCGCGCCAATCGAGGATGGCATCGGCGAGCGCATCCCGCTGGCTCGCATCGAAGCCCGCCTCGCCCTGGGCGAGCTCGATGAGGGTCTTCAGCTCCTCCTGGGTCGCGGCGTTCAAGTCGATGCGGGAAGTCTCGTTGGTCAGGGTGACCGTCAGCGTCACCGCATCCAACACCAACGTATGGGGCACACCGTTGGGCAGCCAAACGGCCTCCGGCGGCGCTGCCTCGAGCGGCGTCGACAGCAGGTTCAGCGCCGTCAGCGCCAGGGCCGATTCCGCTTGGGCGCGAAAGCGGGCCGCATCGATCTGGTTGCGCGCCAGGGCGCTTTCCGTGCGCTGGGTGCTGGTGAGCCCGAGGGCCATGATGGTCAGCAGGGCGATGATCCAGAGCACCAGCACCAAGGCAATGCCGCGTTGCTGTGCGGCGCGCCCATGCGGTATTAGGTCGCGCAGGGCGGCGGGCCGCGGGCGGCGGACCGACCGCGAACGTCTGTGGCGCGGAGACTCAGGGCGCATCGCGCGGCTCGGCGGCTTGCCCCGGAGACGGACCGGGCGCTGTTCGGCCGCGTACGTCGTCCGAGGTTGGCTGGTCTAGATTCAGCTGCGTCCCGATGAGCTGATCAAACTGGACCCCTGCGCCATCGGGCAGGCTGATCACGGCATCCGGCCAAGCCTCGGCCGGGGTATCGAGGCCGATGCGCACGTTCTGCGGCAGGCGACGGTTGTAGGACCAGTCCTCGAGCCACTCGGGCTCGTTCTCGCCCTCGGGGACGCCGAAATAGGCCAGCTCGAAGCGCTCGACCTGCGGCAACAGAACGGTCCGGCCATAGGCGCCCGCGGCAATGTCGCGGTCCAGTGGGCTGGCGTCCGTCAGGGTGGCGCCACCGTCCAGCAGGGGCTCCCACGGGGGAAAATCGTCGCCGCCCTCAAGCACATCCGGGTGCAACAGCCAGCGCACCAGCACCAGGCGGTCGTGCTCGCCGGCCTGTTCCAAGACCAAGCGCAGGATATACAGGCCGGGAATGCCCACGTGCTCGGACAGCGGCGCAGCGAACTCTAGGCCCTCGGCGTCGCCGGCAAAGATGGCCAACTGCTCGCCGTCGAAGATGACATTCGTCGGCAGCGCTTGGCGCAGCGTCTGTTCGATGAAGTTGCGCGCCACGCGCAGGTCATTCACCCGTTCAGAGACACCCTCGACGCCCTCCCAGGCGCGGGAGCCGAGCCTAAGCCCGGAGAACATGAGCACCGTGATGACCGAGATCAGCACGAGCGCGATGAGCAGCTCCACGAGCGTGAAGCCCGCGGTGCCGTGCTGGCACCGCCGCGACTGGGTTCGCTGCGCGATCATCGCCGGCGTCGTCGGCATCAGAGGCCTGGTATGAGGGGCTCAGCGAGCCGTATCGAGCGCAGCGCAACTTGCCTGGCGCCGGAGCCCGTAGGCAGTGAAGCCACCGCTGTCACCAGAAAGGGCTCCAGCGGCGGCGCCAGATCCTCGCCGAGCCAGCCCTGGGGCTGGTAGGGCTGAATGCTGACGATCCAGTCCATGCCATGTTCGGGAGCGCCGGTGTGGACACCTTGTTCCAACGGAATGTCGCCGCCGACCGAGGCAAGCTTGGCCTCGGCGAGGGCAACGATGCGGCTGTAATCGGCACTGATGACGGTGGTGGTCATGGCGCGCTGGAAGATCTGCAGCAGCACACCCAGGGAGAGCGCCAGGATGGCAAAGGCGACCAGCACCTCGAGGAGGGAGAAGCCGCCCTCACGGCGAGGGCCGCGGCCACGGGATACGACGGCAGCCGTGCCGCGAAGCGTCCGCAGAACGGCGTGCGGCGCGGGTCCACCGCAGACCGACACACCCGTCGTCGCGGACGTCCGCCGTCCAGCCCTGCGGGTTTGTTTGCCGCGCGCCGTCATTCTCGCTCCCACTCCGCAATCAGGATGCGCCCGGTCAGCCAATTGACGCCCACTTGGTAACCGGTTTCGCCCCGCTTCAGAATCACCCGCCCGCCGGAGGAGCTCCCGTCGGGGTAGAAACGGATGGCGCCAACAGCGTCGTTCAACATCTCCTCGGCGGCGGCCACCAGCTCCAGGTCGAGACCGCCCGGCAGACTACCGCTACGGGAATCGTTCTCGATGGCGTAGCGGTTTTGCTCGACGTCCAGCATCCAGGCGACGTCGCGCCCTTGGGCGACGGCGATCTCGCGCGCGAGGCGGAGTCCGCCTGCGGTGCGTCGGGCAGCTGCCTTGAGCTCCATACCCGGCATGGCGGCAGTGATGAGCGGAGGCGTTACGGCCAACAACAACCCAGCGATGGCGAGCACCACCAGCAGCTCCACCAGCGTGAAGCCCCCGCTGCGTGTCTTTGCCACGGGCCGGCCTGGAGTCAGGTTTGCTGGCTCCAGCTGGTGACGTCGGCATTCTCGCCTTCACCACCTTCGCGGCCGTCGGCGCCGAGGGACCAGATATCGAACGGACCATGTTGACCCGGAATGCGGTACTGGTAGTCGTTGCCCCACGGATCCTTGGGCACCTCGCCCTTGCGCAGGTAGGGCCCGTTCCAGTTGGCGGCATTGCCCGGATCACGCACCAAGGCTTCAAGGCTCTCGGGATAGTTCCCTATCTCGAGCCGATACAGGTCCAACGTGGCCGAAAGCTCCTCGATCTGCAGTGCGGCGGTCTTGGTCTTGGAGCTGCCGAGAAATTTCATGACCTGCGGCCCGACCAGACCAGCGAGCAGACCGAGGATGGCGAGTACCACGAGGAGCTCGACAAGGGTGAAGCCGGCGGCGCGCCGGCGTCTTGGGGATGTTTTCGTCACAGGGTCATCTCCTGACGGTATGGACGGCGCGCGCGAGTCGCCGGTCGCCCCGCGGTCGTGAGCGGGGCGATCCGGGCTCGCCGGGCCGTCGGAGTGGATCACGCTCATGATACATCGACCGGCGAGCTGCTCGTGGCCACCGACCGGGTGGCACTGACATCGGCCGACGGGCTGTCTTACCAGCAGCACCCGGCCGGAACGTCAAAACACCAGCTCATTGGCACCGAGGATCGCCATCAAAATGGACACGATGATGCCTGCGATGACGATACCGAGGCCGATGATCAGCACCGGCTCCAGCAGGGTCAGCAGACGCTGCACGCTGGCTCGGGTCTCGCGGTCGAAGATGTCCGCCACCTTGGCGAGCATCGCATCCAGGGTGCCGGACTCCTCGCCGACCCGGATCATCTGCAAGGCCAGCTCGGGCAGCACCTCCCGGGTCGCCATGGGCTCGGCCAGGCCCCGACCGTGTTTGAGGCCGTCGGCGACGTCATCGAGACCGTCTCCAATGCGGCGGTTACCGACGACCTCTTTGGCCAGGTTGAGACCTGAGAGCAACGGGAGGCCGTTCTTGAGCAGGGTGGACAGGGTGTGGCAGAAGCGGGCGGTCTCCATTTTCCAGATCAGGTCCCCGAACAGCGGCACGGCCATGGCCCAATAATCGAAGCGTCGGCGGTTGTCTGGATTCATGAGCCAACGCTCCAGGAGCAGCGCCGCCAGGGCGACAACCACCAGCAGCGCCCACCAATAGCCGCGCACGACCTCCCCGGCGCCGACCACGATGCGCGTCGGCAGCGGCAGCGCGGCGCCCATGTCGTCGAACAGCACGGTGAACTGCGGTACGACGAACACCAAGAGCATGATCACCGATAGGCCGGCGACGAACAGCAGGATGGACGGGTACACCAAGGCCGAGGTGACGGTGCCGCGCAGTTCCGCACTGCGCTCCAGATAATCGGCGAGGCGGACCAGTACCTCGTCCACCGCGCCACTCGCCTCGCCGGCGCGGACCATGTTGACGTAGAGCTTCGGGAACTGGCCCTCCTGGGCCTCAAGGGCGGCCGACAGCGTCGCACCGCCGCGCACCCGATCCTGCAGATCCGCCAGGACCCGCACCACGTGCTCCTCGGTGGTGAGGCCGGCGAGCACCGTGAGGGAGCGGTCCAGGGGCAGTCCCGATTGCAGCAGTGTCGCAAGCTGCCGGGTGACAATCTCCACGTCCTTGGCACTGAGGCGCCGGCGCTTGCGCCGCGCCAGCGTCGCTGTCAGTCCGCCGGCGGAGCGGGTCTGCAGCGGGATCAAGCCTTCAGACTGGAGGCGGGCGACCAAGGCCGCCTCGTCCAGCGCCTCCTGCTCGCCCTCCACCTCTTCGCCGTCGAGCTTGACCGCCTTGTAGAAATAACGGGGCATGTCAGCAGGCGCTGAGGGCCGGATGCCGGCGGCGCTGTGGCAAGCCACCGGCCGCAGGTCGGCCCCTTTGCTTGGGCCCCCGGGCCCGCAGGTCAGTCATCGCTGACCGCCGCGACCCGCAGCACCTCTTCCACCGTCGTATGCCCAGCGGCGGCCTTGCGCAGGCCATCCTGGTACATCGTTAGCATGTCTTGTTCCACGGCGATGCGTTGGATCTCCGTGGCCGTGGCGTGGTTGAGCACGGCCTGACGGATGCGATCGGTCATCAATAGGACCTCGGCGATGACGAGCCGGCCACGGTAGCCGCTGCCGTTGCAGACCTCGCAGCCGCGCGCCTGGTAGAGCGTCAGGTTGTCCTCGGCCACACCCGACAGGTTGAGGAATCGTGCCGCCATCTCCGGCCGCGGCTGGAAGGGCTCGCGGCACTCCGGGCAGAGCCGCCGCACCAGGCGCTGCGCGAGGATGCCGTTGATGGTGCTGGTGAGCAGGTAGTCCTCCACACCCATGTCCAGCAGGCGTGTCACACCACTCGCTGCGTCGTTGGTGTGCAGCGTGGACAGCACCACGTGGCCGGTGAGCGCGGATTGCACGGCGATGCGGGCGGTCTCGAGATCGCGCATCTCCCCCACCATGATGATGTCTGGATCCTGGCGGACGATGGCCCGCAGCGCATGGGCGAAGGTCATGCCGATGCTGGCCTTGACAGGGATTTGGTTGATGCCCGGCACCTGGTATTCCACCGGATCTTCGACGGTGATGATCTTGCGCTGCTCGGTGTTGAGGCGCGAGAGTGCCGTGTAGAGGGTGGTGCTCTTACCGCTGCCGGTGGGTCCGGTGACCAGGAAGATGCCGTAGGGCTGGTCGAGTATCTGGAGCACGCGCTCCCGTGGCGGGCCGTCGAAGCCGAGGGCGTCGAAGTCGAAGCTCACCGATTCTTTGTCCAACAGGCGCATAACCACGCTCTCGCCGAACATGGTGGGCACGGTGGACACGCGCAGATCCAGCTCCTTGCCCTGCACCCGGAAGGGAATACGCCCGTCCTGGGGCAAGCGGCGCTCGGCGATGTTGAGCTTGGCCATGATCTTGACGCGGGAGATCACTGCCGCCGTCGAGCGCACCGGCGGCGACTCGCTCTCTTTTAAAATGCCGTCGATGCGATAGCGCACCTTCAGCTCATCGGCGAAGGGCTCGATGTGTACGTCCGAGGCGCGCGACTCCACGGCCCGCTGCATGATCTGGTTCACCAGCCGAATCACCGGCGCCTCGCTCGCGAGGTCGCGCAGATGCTCGATGTCCTCTTCCGAAAAGTTGCCGAGGTCGGCGTCCAGCTCGGCATCTGCCTCGCCGGACGCCGGGGCTTCGTAGAGACGCTCCAGCGCGGCATCGATCTCTGTCGGCAGACCGACGCGCAGCCGAATGGGCCGACCCGCGGCCATCTCCACGGCGCGCGCTGTGGAGTCGTCCACAGGGTCGGCCACCGCCAGCTCCAGTGCGCCGGCGTCCTCGCGCAGCGGCACCATCCGCACGTCCTTCAGAAACCGCAGGCTCAGCTCCGTGTCCGCCACCGGCGCATCCGGATAGTCTTCAGCGCTGACAAGCGCCAGATCCATCACCGACGCATAGGCGCCCGCCATGTCGCGGTCCGAAACCAGTCCAAGTCGCACAAGCATGGTGCGCAGCGGCTCCCCGCCGTCGTCAGCGAGTCGCCGAGCACGGGCCAGATCGCCATCGGAGAGCTTGCCATGGGCGCGCAAATGCGCGATCACCGCCGCTTCGCCCGAGCCGGCAAGATACGCTGGCGGTCGATCCTGGACGATCAGCGCCGCGGCATCCGGGTCTGGCCGTTCTGCCACGGCCAGTTCGTCTGCACGAGGGCCGGCCTCCACAGCGCCCGGGGCGGGCTCCGACGGACCACTGGCAGGTGTCGGCGTTTCCGGGGGCGGCGCCGACGCCTGTCGCGGCACCGACTCCGGCGATTCACCGCGCTCCGTTTGCGGCGCGATTTGCCAATCCACCCACGCATCCGCAGCGGGGATCAGGTCCTCTGGCGCTCCCGCTGTGGGGGTCAGGTCCTGCGCTGTTGTTTGGGAGGCTGGGCTGCCGGCATCCGGGCGTCCCGTTTGCGGGGCCTGCGCGGTCTCCTGTCCGGTCTGTGGCGCCGTCTTTGGGCGCCGCTGCGGAGTGTCGTCGAGCAGGTCGTCCTCGAAGTCCAGATTGAGGCTGATGCTGGGCTCCCTGTGGTCATCGGCATCCAGCATGAGGTCGTCATCCAGCTCCTGCTCCAGCGGGCGTTCCACGCTGGCGGTGGACGGCTCGTCAGCGGCTCTGGGGCGATGGTGGACGGCGTCAGACATGGGTCGGCTCGGGAATGACGGGTGGGCTGGACTCGCGCTCAGCTTGCCATTGCGGTACCACAGCGCGCAGTTGGGTCGCAAGTGCAGCGGTGTTACAGCGCTCCACGCAAGCCTCTAGGCTAGCACGCCACGTCGCAATGGCCTCGGCGTCGGCGCACTCGCGCTGAGCGATGCGAATCTTCGGGTGCAACGTCTCGGTCAGGGCTTCGACCTCGTAGAAGAGTTCCTCGAAGCGCTTCTCGCCCGGACGCAGGCCGATGTAGCGGATTTCGATGTCGCGGCCGGGCTCCAGCCCCGCGAGGCGGATCATTTGCTCGGCCATGTCCCGGATTTTGACAGGCTCGCCCATGTCCAGCACAAAGATCTCGCCCCCGGCACCGATCACGGCCGCCTGCATGATGAGCTGACAGGCCTCGGGGATGGTCATGAAGTAGCGTTCGACATCCGGGTCGGTGACCGTGACCGGCCCGCCGCGCTCGAT
The DNA here is from genome assembly GCA_964524185.1 of uncultured Thiohalocapsa sp. Classification (GTDB taxonomy): domain Bacteria; phylum Pseudomonadota; class Gammaproteobacteria; order Chromatiales; family Chromatiaceae; genus Thiohalocapsa. The sequence goes on from CAZGCI010000002.1 coordinate 34,611, forward strand.
CTGGCGCTGAAACAGAGGCACGACGCTGCCGGCAGAGCCGAGCACGTTGCCGAAGCGCACCGTCATGAAGCGCGTCTCGGAGCGCGCCGCGAGACCCTGGCAGAGCATCTCTGCCGCGCGCTTACTGGCACCCATGATATTGGCCGGGTTGACGGCTTTGTCCGTGGAGATCAGCACGAAGCGCTCACAGCGGTGGCGGTGCGCCGCCTCCGCCACTACGCCGGTGCCGATGACGTTGTTACGCACCGCCGCCCGCAGCTGGTCCTCGAGTAGGGGCACGTGCTTGTAGGCGGCAGCATGGAACACGATCTGCGGGCGCTCGCGGTCGAACAAGGTCTCCACCCCGGCGCGATCACCCACGTCGAGCAGATAGCGCCCGAGGCTCGGTACGGGATGGCGCGCTGCGAATTCCTGCTCGAGCTGGTAGAGGTTGTACTCACAGTTGTCCAGCATCAGCAACCGCCGCGGGCCGGCGAGGATGACCTGCCGGCAGAGCTCCGAGCCGATGGAGCCACCAGCCCCAGTCACCAGCACGACGCGATCCGCGAGCCCGGCGCGCAGCCGGTCCCAATCCAAGGTGACCGGGTTGCGGCCCAGCAGGTCCTCGATGGACACCGGGCGCAGCTGGTTGATGCTGACCTGCCCGGACATAAGGTTTTCCAGTTGCGGCACCGTCCGGAAGGGTTTGCCGGTGTCCTCGCAGAGCACGACCAGGCGCTGCATTTCGCTGGCCGTGGCGCTCGGGATCGCCAGCAGGATCAAGTCGATACCAAGCGTGTGCACCAGCTCCGGGAGGCGCTCGGTGCCGCCGCGAATGGGGACGCCATGGATGTCCGCGCCGTGGCGGCGCAGCTTGTCGTCCACAAAGGCGATGGGCTCGTATTGGCGGGCACCGGCACGGCGCATATCGCGCACCAGCATCTCGCCGGCGCGCCCGGCACCAACGATGAGCACCCGGGTCCCGCTGCCGAGGCTGAGGCGGTGATCCTTGAGCCAGCGGTACAAGAGCCGCGGCCCCGCCAGCAGTATCAATTGAAACAGAAAGAACAGCGGCGGCACCGAGCGCGGCAGATTCTCGCTGCGGTTGATGACGAACAGCACCATCACAACCACTACGGTGCTCGCGGCGACGGCTTTGAGGATGCGCAGCAAGTCCGGTAGCGACGCGAACCGCCAAACGCCGCGGTACAGGCCGAAAGTCCAGTACAACAGTCCGCAGACCAGCATGATCACCGGCACGCCTTGCAGTGCCGTGGCGAGGTACTCCGGCGGGATGTGCTCCAGATTGAAGCGCGTCCAGTAGGCCAGCAGCCAGGCCGCCGGCACCATCAGCAGGTCGTGTGCGAAGGCGGCCGTGCGCGAGCGTAGGCGATCTACCCAAGGGGTCATTCGAGCTGCATCCTCAGGGCCGTTGCGCAGTGGTAGGCCCGAGGCGCTCCACCACACCGACGCGCACGTGCACGAGCCAATACACGCCTGCCCAACCCGCGAGCAACAGCCATTGCTCCACCGGCGCGAGGCCCGAGCCGCCGACGGCGCTCGCGCCGGCAGCGGCCATCAGGACATAAGCCCAGAGCAGGGTCCGGCGCGGGGACCAGCCCGCGAGCACGAGTCGTTGGTAATGGTGCTCGCGATGGGCCTGCCAAGCGGCCTCGCCGCGGGCGACGCGCCAAAGTAGGGTCCAGGTCGCGTCCACCAGGAAAGGGGAGAACACGAGCAGACCCGCCCAGAGCGGGAAGAGACCGCTTCCAGCACCCCAGAGCACTAGCACCGCGGCCCAGAAGCCAAGCACGGTGGAGCCGACATCGCCTAGGAAAATGCCGGCCCGGGGCAGGTTATTCAGCAGAAAACCACCCGCGGCCGCGGCAATGGTGCCCGCCACCAGCGCGAAGTCCGGTGCGCCCTCGAGCCAACCGAGCACCGCGAGCGCGCCAAAGCCGAGCACGGCCATACCCCCAGCCAAGCCGTCCATGCCGTCCATGAAGTTGTAAAGGTTGGTCATCCAGACGATGAATAGGATTGTCAAAAAGGGCACCAGCCAGCCGGGCAAGCTGAGCGCCGTGAGTCCCGGCAGCCCCGCGTGCCGCCAGGCGATGCCGCCCAGCAGCGCCAGCGCAGCAGCAGCAACCTGCGCTGCAAGCCGGTAGCGTGCCCGGACATGATGCCGGTCGTCCAGCAGCGATACCGTGGCGAGCAGCACGGTGGCAAGGACCACCCAGACTAGGGCGCGTCCGAGTTGCCCGGCCAGGCCCAGGGTCGGCCCAACCACGAGCCCCAGCACCAAACCGGCACCGACGCCCAGGAGCACGCCCAAGCCGCCCGTCCTGGGCACGGGCGCCTGGTGCAGGGAGCGCGCGTTGGGATGGTCGAGAATCTGCAACGGCGTAATAGCGCCGCGCCGCAGCAGCCAAGCCAGGGTAAAGGCCAGCAGGAAGGCGAGCACCGGTGCACCGATGACACCGGCCGCGGGGAGATCCGCCGCGGACGAGACGGCAGCCGCCCCTGAGTACATGCGCTCGACGACGGCCTCAGCGCGGACGCATGAGCTTGGACTCCACCGCTTCGCGCTGCGCGCGCCCGGCGAGCAGCTCGATCAGATGCAGCGCAAAGTCCATCGCCGTGCCAGGTCCGCGGGAGGTGACCACCTTGCCGTCGGTGACCACCGGTGCCTCGCTGAGGCGGATGCTCGGGTGCCGTTCGATGTCGAGCGCCCCCGGGAAGCTGGTGGCGGTGAGGCCGTTGAGGAGGCCCGCATTGGCCAGCACCAAGGGCGCGGCACAGATGGCCGCGCACCAGCGTCCCTGCTGCGCCTGACGGACGAGCAACCGGCGCAGGCCGGCATCGGCATCCAGGTTGGCAGCACCGGGCAGCCCGCCCGGGAGCACCACCATATCGAAGTCCTCATCGGCGACGGCGGCGAGTGTGTTGTCTGCGATCAACACAGTGCCGCGGCTGGCCTTGACGGGCGCGGCATCCAGGCCGGCGGTCACCACGTCGATGCCGGCGCGGCGCAGCAGGTCAATGACAGTCACCGCCTCCAGCTCTTCGCAGCCCTGGGCCAGGGGGACCAACACCCGGGTCATCGGAGATCGCCTCCTCCGCGCTCAATGACGTCGGCCGGTGCTAACACGCCGGTTTGGGTCAGTTCCGCTTTGCCGCTGCGTTGCGGAACAGATGCAGCCCCTTCAGCACATTGAGTGCCTCCGCCAGCTGATAATCCTCGGCCACCAGCAAGCCGTCGCCATCTTCCTCGTCATCGGTGATGGCCGCGTCGTTCTCGGGGTCGTCCAAGTGGCGCATCAGGTCGGCCTCTTTGATCGGGGCGACATCCGGTTCTGCATCGACGGCGACCCTGCCCCGCACGAGTTCGATATCGGGCTCGATGCCGAGCGCCTGAATGGAACGCCCGGACGGGGTGTAGTAGCGCGCCGTGGTGAGCTTGAGCGCCGTGCTGTCGTCAATGGGCACGATGGTTTGTACTGAGCCCTTGCCGAAGGTTTTCTCTCCCATAATCACGGCCCGGCCCTGATCCTGCAAGGCGCCGGCGACGATCTCCGAGGCCGAGGCGCTGCCGCCATTGACCAGCACCGCGATTGGGGCGCCGTCGAGCACGTCGTCGGGGCCCGCCTTGAACTCGAGCTTGGCGTCTTCATCGCGGCCCATGGTGTAAACAATGAGTCCCTGGTCGAGGAAGGCGTCGCTCACGCCGACGGCAGCGTTCAGCACGCCCCCGGGGTTATTGCGCAGATCCAGCACCACGCCCTTCAAACCTTCGGGATGTTGCGCTTTGAGCTCGGCGACGGCCGCCAGGAGGTCTTCGGTGGTGCGGGCTTGGAAATTGGCAACCCGCACATAGCCGTAGCCGGGCTCCAAGATACGGCTCCTGACGCTTGCAACCTTGATGACATCCCGGGTGATGTTGATCTGGATGGGGTTGCCCGCACCCTCGCGCACCACGGTGAGCTTGATTTCCGAGCCGGGCTTGCCCCGCATGAGTGCAACCGCGTCGCTTAGGCTCAAGCCTTTCACGGGCTTGCCGTCGATCCGCACAATGAGGTCACCGGCCTGCATACCCGCGCGCTGGGCGGGGGTATCGTCGATGGGGGCGATCACCTTCACAAACCCGTCCTCCAGGCCAACCTCAATACCGAGGCCACCAAATTCCCCGGTGGTGCCGACGCGCAGGTCGTCGTAGGCGTCGGAGTCCAGGTACGAGGAATGCGGATCGAGTCCGCCAAGCATGCCGCGGATGGCGCTGGCCAGGAGATCGCGATCGTCCACGTCTTCGACATATTCGCTCTTGATACGCCCGAAGACCTCAGCGAAGGTCCGCAGGTCGTCCAGTGGCAGCGTCTTGCCCGCGTCCCCCGCCTCGGCCGCGTCCATTGCATCCACGTCGTCGTGGGCGTAGGCGTCGTCCACGGCGGTGTCGTCAGCCGGCGCGGCGTCCTGTTCCGCAGCGGCCGGGCCCGGCACGGCCTCCGCCGGCGGCAGCTCGACGGGCGGAGCAACCGGTGGCGGCGGCTGATACGGCTCGGCCTGCGTGTCGACGACCGGCTGCTGCGCGGTCTGCGACTCCTCCGCCGGCGCCGGCCGCGGCAATGCAAAGACGGCGAGCGCGCCGAGCAGCGTCAGAGTGACTGCAGTTGGCGCACGAAGGTATGTTGAATGCATGGGCTTTTCGGGACGCTCGGGACGCCGTGTGGTGACTTAAGGTATTGGGTCGCGCGTAGGCCGTGGGAGCGTGCGCTGCGCCGCGGATCCGCACGTGGTTAGAAACGTCGCCGCAAGGGCCGTTCCGTATGCTGTGTTACATGCAAGTCAAAGCAAGGCATGTCAATGCAAACGAACAAATGCGCGCGCTGCCCCCTGTCGGGCCCGCCGCTCACTGCGGGCCAGTCGCGAGCCAGGGAGACGGGTTCTCAGGGGCGCCGTTGCGGCGTAGCGCAAAGTATAGCCGCCCCCCTTCGGCCTCGCTGTCCGCCTGGTCCAGGTCGGCACCGTAGGCCATTCCGGAAAGGGCGATGATGTCATCCGGGCCAACCCACTCGCCGACGTCCTTCAGCAACGCCTGATTATGACCGTATAGGCTCATGTAGCCGTCACCGTGATCGATGACCAGCAACAGCCCGAAACCGCGCAGCCAGTCGGCGTAGACCACCTGGCCGTGGTGGACCGGAAACACATCGCTGCCCACCGGTGCGGCAAACAGCACGCCGTCGGCGTGCAGGTCGCCGGGCCGGGCGGTGCCTGAGAAGCTCCGCACGATTCTGGACTGTGCGATGGGCCAGGGCAGCTTGCCGCGCCGACGATCGATGGCCTCCTGATTGATGGCGATCTCGTCGGCGATCTTCGCCCGCGCCCGCAGCTCGGCGACGACGGCACGCAGTGCAGCCGCGTTAGCGTCGAGCTCTGTGACCTGCTCGCGATCATCGGCAATGGCGGTCTCCAAGTCCTCCAGGACGGCGCGGCGGGCGCTGCTCGCGGCCTTGAGCGCGGCCTGCGATTGGCGCTGTTGCGCCGCCAGGGCCGCGAGCCGATCGGCCTCATCGGCGGTCTCCCGGCGCAGAACCTGCAGTGTGTCGCTTAGACGTGCGGCGTCGGCGACGTGCGCGGCCCGCAGGCGACCGATGGCGCGGAAGTAGCCCAGCTGCCGCCCGGCGCGGGCGAGATCCTGCTGATTCAGCAGCAGGCGCAGCCGATCCCCAGGTCCCACGGCATAGGCGGAGCGGATCAGCGCGGTCAGCACCTCCCGGGCGGCAGCAAGCTCTGCGCGGACCTCCGCCAGGCGGCGGTCCAGGTCTGCCACAAGGACCTCCTGCTCGGCATGTTCTTCGGCGAGCTCCCGCACAGCTCGAGCGAGAGTGGCGATCTCACGGTCGTTACGCTCGAGCTCCAGGTACAGGGCGGCGCGATACTGTTCACGGTCCGTGAGGCTTATCCGCAGCGCTTCGAGCCGAGACTCGGTGTCGCGCAGGTCGGCCTCCCGCACGTCGAGCGGCTGGCCCGGCACCAACGCACCGGCCGTCGTATGCGCCGTGTCGGCGACAGTGGCCGACGGCGCGGCGGCAGCCGCCGCTACAGGCAGCACCGCGAGCATATAAAGAGAGATGCAAACCACGCTGATGAACGCTTGCCGCGTCTCCAGGACTGCGCCGAGCTGCGGCAGTGTCTCGGGGCGCGCCCCGCCTGGCGTCGATCCGCGACTGGGCGTGGCGGTGTCAAGGACCTGTGCTCGCAGGTATCTCGTGGGCGGAAAGTCTATTATCGTATGATGATGAATTGATATAGACTCTTCGTCCATGATGCCCGAAGCCACAACATCGCCCAACCCCGTGCTAAATGACGCAAGCCACGACGACGACGTGCAGTTGTTCGCCGACGATGCAGACATCGAGCGCGCGTCGCGCTCGCTGAAGGCCATGTCACACCCCCTGCGGCTCAAGATACTCTGCACGCTCGGCGCGGAGGAAGTCAGCGTCCAGGACATCGTCGAGCACGTGGGCACCTCCCAGAGCAACATTTCTCAGCACCTCGCCATTCTGCGCGACAAGGGTATCTTGGCCTCCCGCAAAGACGCCAATCGTGTTTACTACCGGGTGGGGGATGGTCGCACTTTGCAGCTGATCGGCATGATGCGGGAAGTGTTCTGCCAGCACTCGCGTTGACGCCGCGCCCGCCCGGCGCACACGCGCGCAGCACACCTCGCCCCGCAAGCAGGCCAGACTCACCGCCCATCCCGGCTCCGCAGCGCAGGTGACGAGCCGCACCCACGTCTTTATACTTTCGCGCTGCGTTCGTCACACCGCCTCGCCCCGCTCCCGGCACGGGTCCCCGACGACCCGACACCAACCCTACTGGTCTCCCCGATGCAGGCACAGATCATCGAATTCATGGGCAACCATTGGGTGTTGTTCGCGGTCCTCGGCGTCGTCCTTGGGCTCCTGACCTACAACTTGCTGGTGGGTGACAAGGGCTCCGTGGACCCCATGGCCGCGACGACGCTGATCAACCAGCAGGAAGCGGCCGTGGTGGACGTCCGACCCGCAGCGGACTTCGCCAAGGGCCATATCCTCCATGCCACCAACATCCCGATGAACGGTTTCAGCAAGCAAACCGCGGCGTTGGCCAAGTTCAAGGACAAGCCCATCATCATCACCTGCCGCTCCGGGGCCCAGTCACAGGCGGCCTGCCACGTGCTGCGTAAGGCTGGCTTTCCGGAGGTCTACAACTTGAAGGGCGGCGTACTCGCGTGGGAAAGCGCCAATCTGCCGCTGACGCGTAAGAAGCGCTAACTGCTGGCAACATCGGCCCACCACCCAGCACCGCGGCGGCATGGCCGCAGCACGCACCCCTACGACAGCAGCACCGGAGCACGTCAGCATGGCCGAAGATACTCAAGCCCAGGGCGGCAACGAGCGACAATTCGCCTTGAGGACCGTCTACCTCAAGGACCTCTCCTTCGAGTCGCCGAACGCCCCGTCCATCTTTCAGGGCGAATGGAAGCCCGAGACCGCGCTCCATCTGGACATCAAAGTGAATCAGCTCGATGAGCAGTCGCACGAGATCGTCCTGACCATCACGGTTACCGCGAAGGCGGGCGAGAAGACGGCCTATCTGGTGGAGGTTCAGCAGGCCGGCATCGTCGCTGCGCAAGGCTTTCAGCAGCAGGAGTATGGACCACTGTTTTACGTGTACTGCCCAAGCCTCCTTTTCCCCTACGCGCGCCAAGCCGTCACCGACGTGGTCGCCAAGGGCGGCTTTCCACAGCTCGTACTCCAGCACATCAACTTTGACGCCATCTATGCGCAGAAGCTGGCTGAGAAGCAGCAGGAGCAGACGGCCGGCGACGGCGCCGAGCAGCAGCGCACGACCCACTGAGCCGCCGTCTTGGCCGCGACCACGCGCGAGGACATCGCGGTCCTGGGGGCTGGCTCCTGGGGTACGGCGCTCGCCCTCTTGCTGTGCCGCAACGGTCACGGCGTACGCTTGTGGGGTCACGACCCGGAACACATTGCAGCACTGCGTCAGGACTGCGAGAACCGCGCTTTCCTACCAGGCTTCACGCTGCCCCCCGAACTAGTCCCTGTGGCGGGGCTCGACGCTGCCATGGACGGTGCAACCGCCGTACTCGTGGTGGTACCAAGCCAAGTCTTCCGGGCCGTGCTGACGCAGCTCGCGCCCCTTCTCCCGGCAGGGCTTGCGGTCGCCTGGGCCACCAAGGGCTTCGAGCCGGACAGCGGTCGACTGCTGCAAACAGTCGCCCTGGACCAGCTCGGCCCCCGGGATCTCGGCATCCTCTCCGGCCCGAGCTTCGCGCAGGAGGTCGCGCGTGGGCTGCCCACGGCCGTCACCGTCGCCGCCTCTGCACCCGCCTACGCGCAGCGTCTGGCAGACCTGGTGCACGGACCGCGCTTTCGCGCATACACGCAAGACGACCTCATCGGCGTACAGGTGGGCGGTGCAGCGAAGAACGTCATCGCCATCGCCACGGGCATCGCCGATGGGCTCGGCTTCGGTGCCAATACGCGAGCTGCGCTCATCACCCGCGGCCTCGCCGAGGTGATCCGTCTGGGCGAAGCGCTGGGCGCACGCCGTGAGACCTTCTTAGGCCTGGCGGGGCTCGGCGACCTGGTGCTCACCTGCACCGATAATCAATCCCGTAACCGCCGCCTGGGGCTGGCGCTCGCAGCCGGCCAATCCGCGGCGGCCGCCATGGCCGAGATCGGGCAAGAAGTGGAAGGCGTGGTGACAGCGCGAGCCGTGCATGCCATGGCCAACGCCCACGGTATCGACATGCCCATTTCGGCCGAGGTGTACGCAGTGCTCTACGCAGACCGCACGCCAGGTGAAGCCACCCGGCGCCTGCTGGAACGGGCGGGCAAGTCCGAGCTCGATTGAGCAAGTACTAAGGCGATGCTGTCAACGTTCATACATCTGCCTTGTCTTGACACCCGCCTTCGGCCTCGCGCTGGCGCTGCCTTGGCTTGCTTTGCTCGCGCCAGCACGCCTTGAAGGCGAACGTCCCTCCTTCGTCTAACGGCCGGGGTCATCTGGCCGGCGTCATCTGGTCTTAAAGTTTCCGGCAAACGCCTAAAGCCGCTGCGGTCAGCCCCCCGCACCGGCAAAGCCGCACTGGCGCCAGGCCTCGTAGACCACCACCGCCACGGCATTGGAGAGGTTCACGCTGCGGCTGTCGGCACGCATCGGTAGGCGCAATCGGTGGGCCGGGGGCAGCGCCTCGAGCACGGCCTGTGGCAGACCCCGTGTCTCTGGACCGAACAGCAGCGCGTCGCCCTGGTCATAGCGGCAGTCCGCATAGCACATGCTGCCACGGGTGCTGAAGGCGAGGAGTCGACGCCAACGAATAGCCCCGTGGCAAGCCTCCAGCGAATCGTGTACTGTCACCGCCGCATACTCGCGATAGTCCAGACCGGCGCGGCGCAACCGTCGGTCATCCAGTTCGAAACCGAGGGGCCTGATGAGGTGCAGCGCGGCACCGGTGTTGGCGCAAAGGCGGATCACATTGCCGGTGTTCGGCGGGATCTCCGGCTGATAGAGGATCACGTGAAACATGCTTGCGAGGACGTTGCGCAGGTGCAGATGCTAGAGGCGTCCGGCGGGAGCATGCGCGGCGTTGACCCTATCCCGGACGGCCGTGGTATATTAAGAATTCTGCATATTGCGCAGCGGACAGTGAGGCCGAGCGAGGCGTGCCATTGCTGGCCGGTACAGCTAGATCAACCGAACACCTAATGGGGAAACGACCATGAGCGACATCGCCGCGCTGAAGAAAGAGAAGCAGGAGCTGATCGACAAGATGCTGGAGATGCAGAAACAGTTCATCGAGCACGAGCACGAGAACGGCGTGTCTGGGAAGGACTACTGGGCCTCCAGCGATGGGCTGCTAGCCGACTACCGCCAGGAGTATATGGACATGGCGAATCGCGTTGTGGACATCGCCCACGAAATCGTCGGCTCCAACCGCCTCTAACGACGACTTGCCCCAACTCGCCCGCATGCCTCGGCCGCATGCCGCGCCGAGGCTCGCGTGACACCCCAAAGGATCCCGCACCGGCATGGCCGCTGCGGGGTTTTTTGACCGTACGTCAGCCGCGAGCGGCACCCACCCTATACCCGCTAGCGAGGCGAGGCCTCCGACCGACGAGCGAGTGGCTCGCCGGCACTATACCGGGTCGCTGACGGGCCAGGGCCGACGGGCGGTCTAGCACCCCGGGCATCAGCGGTTGCGCCTCCGGTCTCGGCACTTGGCCCTTTCCCCTCCCGGCGCACGCAACGCGCAGGGGCCTCGCAAACTTGACGCATCTGCAAAGATCTGGTGCGGACAAGCACTCTAGTGTCGCGCGCCGATCCAGCGTTCCCGATATTCGTTCTCGAAGAAGAATTCCGGCTCACCGAAGGCCGGCTTTAAGTCGTCGAGCCAGGTCGCCAGCGGATCGAACTGCGCAAAAAATGGCCGATTCACCCAGTCTGGGTTGCGCGCCTGCAGGAAGCGGAGCACGAAGACCTTCTCGCCCGCAACCTCGGCCACCCCGGTGATCTCGACCTTCCCGGGCGCCGCACTCATGCTCGGTCCGCGGGCGGTACGTGCGAGACCCGAGACTTGCTGGATGGCCTCACGGTAGATCTCCCAAGCACGCACCAGCGGCACCTTGAAGTACCGGTGTGCACCCGTGTCACGCTCCACGAACATGTAATACGGAATCACACCGAGCTGCACCTGCCGGCGCCAAAGGGGCGCCCAGGCATCTGGGTCGTCGTTGATGTGCGCCAGCAGTGGTCCCTGGGTGCGGATCTCAGCACCGGTGGCGCGGATGCGCTCGATGGCAAGCTCGCACACGTCGGTGTCCAGCTCGCGCCAATGGTTGAAGTGTGCCATCAGGGCCACGTGCTTGCCGGCGGCCACAAGCCGTTCTAGTAACGCCAGCAGGGCATCGCTGTCGGCGTCGCTGGTGAAGCGGTACGGCCAGAAGGTCAGCGCCTTGGTGCCAAGACGGATGGTCTGCACATGCGCGAAGTCTCGGTGCAAAAGGGGCTCTAGATAGCCCTCCAGGTGGCGGGTCTTCATGACCATCGGGTCGCCGCCGGTCACCAGTAGGTCGGTCACACAATGATGCTGGCGAAGGTAGGCGTGCAGCCCCCGGGCCTCGGTGGTGGCGATGCGTAGCGCCTTGTCGCCGATGAATTGGGCCCACCGGAAGCAGAAACTGCAATAGGCATGGCAAGTCTGGCCCTGGCTCGGAAAGAACAGGACGGTCTCACGATACTTGTGCTGGATGCCAGTGACGAGGTCGCCGCTGGGCAGCCGCGGGGCATTCAGCTCACGCTGGCCCGCCGGATGGGGGTTGAGCTCCTGGCGGATGCGGGCCACTGCGGCATCGAGCTCCGCACGTTCGGCATCGCGCCCCAGCAGATCCGCCACGTGCGCATAGTGCTGCGGCGCCAACATGCCCGCCTGGGGGAACGTGAGCTGGAAGATCGGATCATCCGGCACGTTCGTCCAGTCGATGAGTTGTTCGATGACGTACTCATTGACCCGAAACGGCAGCACCGTGGAGACGACCTTCATTGCGAAGCGCTGCTCAGCCGGCAGATGGTGGATCGCCGTGATGCGATCGAGGTCGCGCTGGGTGTAGACGTGAAACGGCCGTCCCTGTGCGGGCGCGCCGATTTGGCCTGTCGGAAGCAGGTTGGTGGCAGTCATTGGGAAGTCTCCTTCCTGCGTTGTCAGCCCGGCACCGGGAGCACGCACCGGCATGCGTCGCGATGCCCCTGCGCGCGTGGTGTCGATACGAGGCTGGATGAAGGGGTCGCGGGCTGTGCCGGCGGGCGGTGATACGCCTCGGATACCGGGGGCCGCGAGGTCTCGGGAGTCCGCTCGACGGCGGGTGAACGGCAGGTAGTCTAGTCGTGTTACGCCGCCGCGCCATCACGGTTTGGTGACGATGGGCGGCGACGGTCACCGAGATCCGATCAGCGTAGCATGGTTCGACCGGTCCTGCTGCAACGCGCATCGCTTCGGTACCAGTCGATCAACCGATCTGCCGGCAAGGTGACGCCAGGTCTGGATCGGTGTCTCATCCCTCCCCAGGCGCTGCCCCAGACCGACGAGTGGCTGGGGCAGCACGCGATGGGCTAGTTACTGGCAAAGGCCGAGTGACGATGTGTGTACGCGCACCCCTGACGTCGGGGTTTGCGCCTCGCCCCTCGGCCCTTACCCCTGCCGGACACAAGACGCGGCCTGAAAGCTCGTTGCAGCTGCAACTTATGGAGCCTTCAAGCCATCAAGCGCCGACTGGACCTGGCCCCGGCGCTTATCCAACCCCTGGTCGAATGGCTCTCACCCCGCGCGCAGGTGCTGCTGGTACTTGGGCACGTCGTGCATAGCGAGCCGGATGGCGGTGCCCCGGGCGACCAGCGGCGGCAGGTTGCCCGCAAAATGCAGTTCCACCCGCAGGGCGCCGCGGCTCTCCAGCGGCAGCGGGATCATGTTCCGGTAGGTATAGATGTTGTCGTCAATGTCGCCGCCGATGCAGCTGACCGGCGTCTTGGGCAGCTCGCCTTCCACCTCGGGTGCGTCCAGGATCAAATCGCCCTGTTGCCACCAAAGCGTCTTTTCCGCGGACCCGGTCATGGTCTTAATGATCACAGCACGGGAGAAATGGATACACAGGCGCTCGGGGCTGTGCTCGATGGCGCTGATTTCGGACTCGGCAAGCTGAATACTGGTGCTGTCCATGGGGGCTGGCGATACGCATGGTGGCGGGATGTCGAGCTGTCGCCTCGTGGCACGGGCGGATATCGATGCAGACGAGACCGCATTCAACACTGACGCGGCACGCCCCAGGAAGACGTCGTCGCAGGCAGCAGACACAGTGTGAACGGCGCGGCGCCTTGGGCGCCGCATCGTGCAGACGCGCTCAGGCTGCGTCCTCGTTATCATCGCCGGCGGCACCGGCGCCGAAGTCCATATTCAGGTCCTTGATCTTGCGCGTAAGGGTGTTGCGGCCCCAGCCGAGTAGCTTGGCCGCCTCTTGCCGGCGGCCGCCGGTGTGCTCAAGAGCCACCTGGATCAGGATGCGCTCGAATGCCGGCAACGCCGACTCCAGGATGGCGCCGTCGCCTTGGCGCAGGCGTCGCCGGGTCCAAGCCCTGAGCGCAGTCTCCCACTGCTCGTCGCCGTCCTCGATGCCCTCGGCATCATTGAGATCCGGCGGCAGATCGTTGACGTGGATCTCTTTGGTGGACGCCATCACCGTGAGCCATCGCGCGGTGTTCTCGAGCTGGCGGACGTTCCCCGGCCAGTCCAGGCGTTCCAGGTGCGTGAGGGCGTCGAGGGCGATGGTCTTGGGCTCACAGCCAAGCTCCTGCCCCGCCTGGGTTAGGAAGTGGCGCATCAATAGCCCGATGTCCTCGCGGCGCTCGCGCAGGGGCGGGAGGTGGATGCGGATCACATTGAGTCGGTGAAAGAGGTCCTCGCGGAAGCGTCCCTGACGGACGTGGTCCTGGAGATTCTGATGGGTGGCGGCGATGATGCGCACGTCCACCTTGATGGGTGAGAGGCCTCCAACGCGGTAGAACTCACCGTCGGCGAGCACCCGCAGCAAGCGGGTCTGCAGCTCCGCCGGCATGTCGCCGATTTCATCTAGGAACAGGGTGCCGCCGTCGGCCTGCTCAAAACGGCCTTCGCGGCGTGTCTGCGCCCCGGTAAAGGCACCACGCTCATGGCCGAACAGCTCGGACTCCATGAGGTCCTTGGGTATCGCCGCCATGTTCAGCGCAATGAAGGGCGCCGCGGACCTCGGGCTGTGCCGGTGCAGCGCTCGGGCGACCAGCTCCTTGCCGGTGCCGGACTCGCCGTTGATGAGTACGGTGATATTCGAGCGCGCCAGGCGGCCAATGGCCCGGAAAACCTCTTGCATGGCCGGCGCTTCCCCGATGATGTCAGGGCTGTTCTCCAGTGACACGGCACTGGCGCCCGCCTGCTCTTGTGCGCGGCAGGCGCGGCGGACCTGGTCCACGGCCTCGTCGAGGTCGAAAGGCTTCGGGAGGTACTCGAAGGCCCCGCCATGGAAGGCGGAAACGGCGCTATCGAGGTCCGAGTGCGCGGTCATGATGATGACCGGCAGCGTCGGGTAGCGGCTGTTGACCTGCTGCAGAAGCTCCAGGCCGTCGATGCCGGGCATGCGGATGTCAGACAGGATGACGTCCGGGCGGTCGCGGTTTAGGGCGTCCATGATGCCGACGCCGTTGGAAAAACAGGTCACATCCATGTCCGCCTGCCGCAGGGCGCGCTCCAGCACCCAGCGGATGGAGCGGTCGTCGTCGATGACCCAAACGTTGGGGACCTTCGTCATCGGTTACCTCAGTCCTCGTTCGCCTCAAGGGGTAGATAGACGAAGAACCGTGTACTGCCGGGCCGGCTCTCGCACTCGATGAGACCCCCATGCTGGTTGATCAGCTCCTGCGCGATGGGGAGCCCGAGCCCGGTGCCCCCGGTGCGTCCCGAAACCATCGGGAAGAAGATGCGATCGAGCAGCTTCTCGGGGATGCCGGGGCCCGTATCCGCCACCTCTACCCGCAGCACGAGCCGATGCAGCTCATTGCCGAGGGTGAACTGCCGCAGCACCCGAGTGCGAAAGCTAAGCTCGCCAGCATCGCCGGCAGCCTCGGCGCCGTTGCGCGCAATGTTGAGCAAGGCCTGTATGAGGCGGTCGGAGTCGGCTCGCAGGTCCGGGATGCTCGGGTCATAGTCGCGGATAATGGCGGGTCCACCTGGATACTCGGCGCTAATCAGGCTGCGCACGTGCTCGAGCACGTGATGAATATTGACGCTGCTCAGCTGTGGCAGCTGGTTGGGCCCCAGCATGCGGTTGAGCAGTCCCTGTAATCGATCCGCCTCGTGGATGATGATGCGCGTGTACTCGCGCAGCTCGGGGCTTGGCAGCTCGCGCTCCAGCAGCTGCGCAGCACCGCGCAGGCCGCCGAGGGGGTTTTTGATCTCATGCGCCAGGCCGCGCAGGAGGGCCTGCGTCGCCTGATGTTGAGAGATCAGGTGCTCCTCGCGGGTAATGCGGATCTGCCGGTCCACCTGGTGCAGTTCCATCAGCAGCTCCGCGACTGAATCGAGTTGGTGCACGGGCAGCACTGTGCAGTTCACGCGAATCAGGTCGCCATCGGGACGGCATAGCTCCACCTCGCGCTCCGTAAAGGGCTGACGGGTGTCCAAGGCGTCCCGCAGCCGTGCCTCCACGGGCTCCGTCGGGCAGGACACCAGCTCCCCCGCGCGCCGGCCGAGCACGGCGTTGGCGCTGACGGCCAAGAGCAGCTCGCCCGCCGGATTGATGTAGCAGAGGTGCAGCTCGGCGTCGAACAGCAGGACGGCGGTGTTCAGATTGCCCAGGATCGAAGAGGCCAGTTGATTGTTTCCTATGGTCTTATGCTTCATGTGACTGACTCGATCCACGGCCGGACACGATAGCGCCGTATGCTGCCGACACACTGCGAGGACAGGCGCCGGGCGTGATCCCCAACCGGTCGGCCACTGACGGGTCAGAGCGGACAATCGGGGCTGCGCGGATTGAGCCGAAGCAAGATTTACACCACCCACTCGGTGAGCGGATCGCGTTCGTTGTGGCCCGGTCTAAGGGCGGAGGTTCCACGGCGCGACGGCCTATGTCGCGTGTGGTCGCACTATACTAGTGCATCCGATGCACTAGTACAGCGCCAGCAAGCCGAAGCCGTAGGGGAACGGGCAATCGGGTTATCGGGTGATCGATATGGCAGCCGGGAAGGAGGGCGGGCGTTTGACTGGTAAGGGCCCAGGCGCAACCGCTGATGCCAAGCGTGCGAGTCCGCTCTTTGAGCGTTCCTTGGCATCCTGGCGAGTCAACCACTCGCTGGTGTGCTGATAAGCCGACCGCTCGTCGGTTTGCAGCATCCCGTCGCGGGGATCTAGCCACGGTCAGCAGGCAGCTGCAACTGCGGTGGAAGTCGCACCGGACGGGCGCCAACAGCGACTTACGGTTTGGTAGGGGCGTGCGCGCCGTGATAATGGTACGGCAGCGAAGGGTGTAGAGAGGGCGGCCGCCGCCGGCGGCGGCGGCCGGCGAGGCCGTTAGAGGCTGTAGTACATGTCGAATTCGACCGGATGCGTGGTCATACGGATGCGGGTAACGTCGCCCATCTTCAGCGCAATGTAGCCGTCGATGACGTCGTCGGTGAAGACGCCGCCAGCGGTGAGGAACTCACGGTCCCCGTCCAGGGCGTCCAGAGCCTGATCCAGGGAGTAGCAGACCTGCGGGATGGACTTTTCCTCTTCCGGCGGGAGATCGTACAGATCCTTGTCCATCGCGTCGCCGGGGTGGATCTTGTTTTGGATGCCATCGAGGCCGGCCATCAGCATGGCTGCGAAGGACAGGTAGGGGTTGCCGGTGCTGTCCGGGAAGCGCACCTCGATGCGTCGACCCTTGGGGTTCGCATCGTGCGGAATACGAATAGACGCCGATCGGTTATTGGCCGAATACGCCAACATCACTGGCGCTTCGAAGCCCGGCACCAAGCGCTTGTAGGAGTTGGTGGAGGCGTTGGTGAAGGCGTTCAGCGCCCGCGCGTGCTTGATGATGCCGCCGACGTAATAGAGTGCGGTCTCTGACAGACCCGCGTACTTGTCCCCGGCGAAGATGTTCGTCCCGTCTTTGGACAACGACTGGTGCACATGCATGCCGGTGCCGTTGTCGCCCACCAGTGGCTTGGGCATGAAGGTAGCGGTCTTGCCGTAGGCGTGCGCGACGTTCTGGATCACGTACTTGGTGATCTGGTTCATGTCCGCGCGGCGCACCAGCGGTCCGAAGCGGGTGCCGATCTCGCACTGACCGGCGGTCGCCACCTCGTGATGGTGTACCTCGACCGGGACGCCCATTTCTTCCAGCGCCAAGCACATGGCGGCGCGCAGATCGTTCAGCGAGTCCACCGGCGGAACCGGGAAGTAACCGCCTTTGACGCTGGGACGGTGGCCCATGTTGCCGTCCTCGAAGACCCGCTCGGAGTTCCACTGCGCCTCGTGGGAGTCCACCTTATAGAACGACCCGCTCATGCTGGAACCCCAGCGGACGTCGTCGAAGACGAAAAACTCGGGCTCGGGGCCGAAGAAGGCGGTATCGGCGATGCCGGTGGACGTAACGTAGGCCTCGGCGCGCTTCGCAACGGAGCGTGGATCGCGCTCATAGCCCTGCATGGTTGCAGGCTCCAGGATGTCGCAGCGCACGATCAGCGTATTTTCATCGGCGAAGGGATCCATCACGGCGGTGTCGGCTTCGGGCATCAGAACCATGTCAGACGCCTCAATGCCCTTCCAGCCGGCGATGGACGAGCCGTCGAACATCTTGCCGTCCTGGAACAGGGCTTCGTTGACCACGCTGGCGGGGAGGGACACGTGCTGCTCCTTGCCGCGCGTATCGGTGAAGCGCAGGTCGACGAACTTCACGTCCTCGCTCTTGATGGTGTCCATAATCTTCGATGACATACTTCGGTCTCCCGTCTTTGCAATTGGGGATGGATGTTGAGCCGATTCGCGGGGCTCGGTTCGGGCAACCGCCCGTTACGGCCGAGCCCGCTGCGTCCCGAGTAGAGATCTTGGTCGCGTTTCACCGCCGTCTCAGCGACATCGAAAGGCAGTTTCCGTGCCAGAAGTGCCGCCGACGCGCGGCGCATCCCGCGCTGCGGTGCGGGCAAGACCTCGTCGCTCCGCGGTTGTGCGCCGATGGCGGACGCGCACCCTATGGGTGAATCCGATCGAACTGGTGCGCGACCGCACAGATCAACCCGCGGTCGGCGCCCAACGCTAACCGAGGCGATTGCTCGCGCACCAAAGTAAAGCGACGCCCCGTCAACCAGCACCGTTGCGGTGCGCAACGGCGCGATAGAGGCGGACACCCCCGAACGTCGGGTCACCGGCGATGGCAGATCGGGCCCGCTGGACTAGCTCTGCGAGGGCCTCAGGCCGGTGTTTGCCGCTGGCGGGGAGGAGCACCTCCACTTGAATTTGGCCGTCCAGATAGTGGAGCAGCACGCGCTCTGGGTGCGCCAGCTCGGGTAGGTTGGCCCAGTGTGCCGCCAGCCGCGCCAGCGCCTCGCGCCGGCTCGGGAGACCCATGGTCGGTGGGGCGATATCGTCGTCTTCTGGATCGATATGGACGGTAACATCTTCGATCTCATCGACGCGGTTCTTAAGCTCCTGCTCCACCTTCACGCTGATCAGATGCCCTTCTGAAACGCTGATGTAGGGATCGACGAGCACATGCACGTCCGTGGAAATCGTGCCGCCCAGGGAGCGCGTACGCAGCATATGCAAGTCACGCACGCCGCCGACCTTGAGGATGGTCTCGCGCACCGCGGCGAGGCGTTCGGGCTCTAGGCCAGTGTCCACCAGCTCGCGCACGGCCTCGAAGCCCAGCTCCCAGGCGATGCGAACGATCATGACGGCGACGATGAAGGCTGCGACTGCATCCAAGTAGGGCAGGCCGGCCAGGGTGCCGCCGATGCCGACCAGGACGACGACGGATGAAATCGCATCGCTGCGGTGGTGCCAGGCATTGGCCCGCAACATGTCGGAGCGGATCCGGCGCGCGTACGCCAGGGTGAACCAATAGAGCCATTCTTTGACGAGGATAGAGGCCAGCGCGGCGTACAGGGTGATCCAGCTCGGCGTCAGCAGCGCCTCCGGTGAGAAGAGTCGCTGCGCCGCGTCCCAGCCGAGTCCCATCGCGACCCCCAGGAGGATGAGCGCCAACGCGAGCGTCGCCATGGTCTCGTAGCGGCCGTGACCGTACGGATGCTCGTCATCCGGCGCGCGACTCGACTGCCGCCCGGCCAGCCAGACCAAAAGATCGGAGGCGAGGTCCGAGAGGGAATGGATGCCGTCGGCGACCAGCGCTTGGGAGTGTCCCACAACCCCAACAACGATCTTCACAGCGGAAAGCAGCAGATTGGCCACCGCGCCCACCAGGGCGGTGCGCGCGATCACTTTCTGGCGTTGGTGCAGGCGCTGGTTGTCCGGGCTGACCGGGGCGGTGGCTAATCCCACAAGTCGCTCTCCTAGTGACGGCTGACTCCGCCGCCGGCTGGCAGCGTCTGAAAAAAAGCGGCGCCGGCAATGGGCGCTTCCGCCAGCGGCACGGGCCCGTTCCAGCCGCAGCTATGGTCCGAGTGCGGCGGTTGTCGCTAGAATGCTGGGTTCTCATCACCGCGTCGGACCAACCGCGTGACTGCACACCCCCCCGCCCCCGCGAGCTTCCAAGAGCTCATTTTCCGCCTACAGACGTTTTGGGCCGAGCGCGGCTGTATCGTGCTCCAGCCCTATGATATGGAGGTCGGCGCCGGAACCTTCCATCCCGCGACCTTCCTCCGGGCGATCGGCCCGGAGCCGTGGAATGCGGCATACGTGCAGCCCTCACGACGGCCCTCCGACGGCCGTTATGGCGAGAATCCCAATCGCCTACAACACTATTATCAGTACCAGGTGCTGCTGAAGCCGTCGCCGTCCGATATTCAGGAGCACTATCTGGACTCGCTGAGGATGCTCGGCATCGACCCGTTGGTGCACGACATCCGTTTTGTCGAGGACAACTGGGAGTCCCCCACTCTGGGTGCTTGGGGGCTCGGTTGGGAGGTCTGGCTGAACGGAATGGAGGTCACCCAGTTCACGTATTTTCAGCAGGTGGGCGGCCTCGAGTGCCGGCCTGTCAGCGGAGAAATCACCTACGGGCTGGAGCGCATCGCCATGTATCTCCAAGGCGTAGAGAGCGTATTCCACCTGAAATGGGCCAACACGCCACAAGGCCCGGTAACCTATGGCGACGTGTTCCTGCAGAACGAGCGTGAGCAGTCTGCCTACAATTTCGAGCACGCCGACGTGGAAGCGCTCTTGCAGGCCTTCGACGTCGCCGAGCGTGGAAGCAAGCACCTCATTGAGCAAGCGTTGCCGCTGCCGGCCTACGAGCAGGTCTTGAAGGCCTCTCACCTCTTCAACCTATTGGATGCCCGCGGTGCGTTATCGGTGACGGAACGCCAACGCTTTATTCTGCGTGTACGCACACTCGCGCGCGCCGTCGCAGAAGCCTACTACGCGAGCCGCGAGACACTGGGCTTCCCGATGCTTACCACTCAATCGCAGGGCGCCGTGACATGAATACCGAGGAAGTTGCGCGGGATTTTCTGGTGGAGATCGGCACCGAGGAGTTGCCGCCCACGGCCCTGTCGCGCCTGTCAACCGCGTTTAGCGAACAGTTTGCTGTGCAGCTTGCAGCGCACGCGCTGACACACGGTGCTGTGGAGCAACTGGCGACACCCCGGCGGCTCGCGCTCTTGGTGCGTCACCTCGCCACGCGGCAGCCGGACCGCGAGAGCATTCGGCGCGGGCCGGCGGTGAAGGCTGCCTTCGGCGCGGATGGCGAGCCCACGAAGGCCGCTGCGGGCTTCGCCCGCTTCTGTGGTGTGGCGGTCGCTGCGTTGGAGCGTGAGGAGACCGACGCCGGCAGTTGGCTCGTCCACCGCAGCCTTCACGAGGGGCAGGCCACTGCGACGCTGCTGCCTGAGCTGGTGAACGCAGCCCTTGGGCAGCTACCCATTCCCAAGCGCATGCGCTGGGGCGACGGTGATGTGACCTTCGTGCGCCCGGTGCAGTGGATCTGCATGCGCTTCGGCGAGGCGCCGATCGCAGGCACGGTCCTGGGCATGCCCATCGGTACGGAGACACGCGGCCATCGCTTCCACCATCCGGGCGCTATCCCCATCGCCCGGCCCGATGATTATGTGCCGGCGTTGCGCGGCGCCTATGTCGAGCCCGATCTTGACACGCGTCGCAACGCCATTCGGGCACAGGTGATGGCGCTTGCGGCCAGCGTCGGCGGTGAGGCGAGTATTCCCGACGACCTATTGGACGAGGTCACGGCGCTTTGTGAATGGCCAGTTGCGTTGCTCGGGCACTTCGACGAGGCCTTTCTCGAGGTGCCGGCGGAGGCACTGATCGAGACCATGCAGCACCATCAGAAATATTTCGCCGTGCGCGGGAGTGACGGGAAACTCTTGCCGCATTTCATCACCGTCAGCAACATTGAGAGCCGCGCACCAGACGTCGTGCGCGCCGGTAATGAGCGGGTGATTCGCCCGCGCTTCAGCGACGCACGTTTCTTCTGGGAGCAGGACCTGCGCACACCGCTCGCGGACCGTCAGCCGGCACTCGAGCGTGTCGTGTTCCAGCATCGGCTCGGCAGCGTGGCCGATAAGTCGCGGCGCGTGGCAAGATCTTGCCGTGCCATCGCGCAGCGCCTCGGCCACGACCCGGTGCTCGCCGAGCGCGCAGCCCTGCTCGCCAAATGCGATCTGGTGTCTGCCATGGTGGGCGAGTTCGCCAGTCTTCAGGGCATCATGGGCCGCCACTACGCCGCCCGCAGCGGGGAGGACCCCTGCGTTGTGGCTGCCATGGAGGAGCAATACCTGCCGCGCTACGCCGGGGATCACCTGCCAGGCTCTCCGTGCGGGCGCGTGCTAGCGTTGGCGGACAAGTTGGATACTTTGGTAGGGATCTTCGCGATCGGCGAGCGACCAACGGGCGTTAAAGACCCCTACGGTTTGCGCCGCGCCGCCATCGGGGTCCTGCGCATTCTCATTGAGACGCCGCTCGCCCTCGATCTGCGGCGCTTGTTGAAGGATGCAGCAGCGGCCTTCCCCGATTCCATCGCCGCAGCGTCAGCCGTCGATGAGACCTACGCTTATGTAATGGAACGGCTGCCTGGCTACTACGCTGACCAGGGCATCGAGGGGGATGCTATCGAGGCGGTGATGGCTGTCGACGTCTCCACCCCGAGCGACATCGATCGGCGTGTGCGAGCCGTCTCCGCGTTCTCTCGGTTGGATGCGGCGAGCGCCTTGGCTGCAGCCAACAAACGCATCGCCAACATCCTGCGCAAGTCCGGGGTGGATACAGGCGGCATGCAACTCAACGAAGGACTGCTCGCCGAAGCGGCGGAGCAGCGGCTGGCGGCGGCTGTGGCCGAGCTTGACCGGCGCGTTGCACCGATGCTCGAGACCGGAGACTATACGGAAGCGCTGAGCGCCCTTGCGGCGCTGCGCCCGGCTGTCGACGGCTTTTTCGAAAAGGTCATGGTCATGGTCGACGACCCCGCATTGCAGGCGAACCGGCTGGCGCTGATGGATCGTGTCTTGACGCTGTTTAGGAGCATTGCGGATATAAGCCGTTTACGCGTGGCAGAACAGGCTTAGCAGCATGGGCCCGGCTTGGTGGACATTCCTTACCCCTGTTGGTGCCGGGCCGACGCCCGGCCGAGGGTGCCGCCGCAACGGGCTCCACAGATGAAGTTGGTGATTCTAGACCGGGACGGGGTCATCAACGCGGATTCGCCCGACTATATCCGGTCGCCGGACGCAATGCAGCCCATCCCAGGGAGCCTGGAGGCCATCGCACGCTTTACCCAGGCCGGACTCCAGGTCGCTATCGCGACGAATCAATCGGGGCTCGCGCGCGGTTTTTTCGATGTCGATACCCTGAACCGGATGCATGCTCTGCTGTGCAGCCGGGCGGCCGCAATCGGTGGGCGTATCGACCTCATCGCCTTCTGCCCGCACGGCCCTGACGATCACTGCAGATGCCGTAAGCCGGAGCCCGGCTTGCTCACAAGCCTGGCGCGACGGTTGTCAATCTCGCTGACAGATACGCCGGTCATTGGCGATTCCTTGCGTGACCTTCAGGCCGCGCAACGTGCAGGCGCCCGTCCGATACTCGTGCGAACGGGCAAGGGCGCGGCCACAGCTGCCCGCTTGCCTGCAGGGTTGGCCGACGTGCCGGTATTCGATGATTTGCAGGCCGCTGCAGATCGATTGCTGAGCCGTTGAGCCGCGACCCGGGTGCGCGGCAGCGAGGTGCTCGGCGGCCGCCTAGCCTGCAGCGGACTAAACGTCGAGATGTTCCACGTCGAGCGCATTGCGCTCAATGAACTGCCGGCGCGGCTCCACGTATTCGCCCATGAGCGTGGTGAAGATCTGGTCCGCGGCAACGGCGTCCTCAATCGTGACCCGCAGCAGACGGCGCGTAGTCGGATCCATGGTGGTGTCCCACAGCTGTCCAGGGTTCATCTCGCCGAGTCCTTTGTAGCGCTGGATGCTATAGCCGCGTCGTGCCTCCGCCAGCAGCCAGTCGTAGGACTCTGCAAAGCCCTCCACGGCCTGCTCGCGGTCACCGCGAGAGACGATGGCGCCCGGCTGCACGAGTCCGTCCAATTTATCCGACAGCGTTGCGATACGCTCATAGTCCGGGCCGTCGAAGAAGTCAAGCCCAAGGTACGTTGTTTCCGGGATGCCGTGTACCAGTCGGACGACCTCCAAGTCCGCTTTGGCGGCGGCGTCGGCGGCGCGCCTGCCCAGCAGTCGATACTCGAGCGCGGGGCCAGTGCGGGCGTTCATCCGGGCCTCGAGCTGGGCGATCCACGCTGCGAGGTCAGTTTCGTTGTCACGGATCGCCGCCGTCAGGCGTGGCATCGAGATGAGCTCTTCCATCAGCAATGGGTCGAATCGCCGCTGCAGCCGCGCGAGCATCGTTCGGAAGGACTGGTATTCCGCGGCGAGCTGTCCCAGGGCTTCAGCCGATAGGGGCGGCGTCCCCTCGGCAACGCGTAGGCTCGCCTTGTCCAGCGCGGTTCGCAGCAGGGATGCGCTCAGCTCTGTTTCATCCAGCAGGTAGTCCTCCTGCTTCCCACGTTTGACCTTGTAGAGGGGTGGCTGCGCGATATAGACGTGCCCCCGCTCCACCAGCTCAGGCATCTGTCGGTAGAAGAAGGTGAGCAGTAGGGTGCGAATGTGGGCGCCGTCGACATCGGCGTCAGTCATGATGATGATGCGGTGGTAGCGCAGCCGATCCGGATCGTATTCATCGTGGCCGATGCCGCAGCCGAGGGCGGTGATCAGTGTGCCAACTTCTGCCGAGGACAGCATCTTGTCGAAGCGGGCCTTTTCGACGTTCAGGATCTTTCCCTTCAGCGGCAGAATCGCCTGGAAGGCACGGTCTCGGCCCTGCTTGGCGGAGCCGCCAGCGGAGTCGCCCTCGACGATGAAGAGCTCGGAGCTCGACGGGTCCTTTTCCTGACAGTCGGCGAGCTTACCTGGCAGCCCTGCGACGTCGAGGACGCCTTTGCGCCGGGTCATCTCACGGGCCTTACGTGCCGCCTCGCGGGCCCGCGCCGCCTCAAGCATCTTGTTCGCGATGACCTTCGCTTCCGCCGGCTGCTCTTCGAGGAAGGCATCGAGGTGTTCCACGAACAGCGATTCCACCACCGGCTTGACCTCGGACGACACGAGCTTGTCCTTGGTCTGGGCAGAAAACTTGGGATCAGGCACTTTCACAGACAGCACGGCGGTGAGTCCTTCCCGTGCATCGTCCCCCACCGGGCGCGTCTTCTGGCTCTTATCGAGGCCTTGGCGCTCGATGTACTGGTTCAGGGTGCGGGTCAACCCGGCGCGAAAACCAGCCAGGTGGGTGCCGCCATCGCGCTGCGGGATGGTGTTGGTGTAGCAGAAAATCGACTCCTGATAAGAGTCGTTCCATTGCAGGGCGATCTCTACCGCCACGTGGTCCCGTTCGGCGGAAAAATAGAAGACGGTCGGGTGGATGGGTGCTTTATTCTCGTTCAGGTGGCGAACGAACGCCTGGATGCCGCCGACGTATTCGAACGTGTCTTCGCGCTGGGTACGCTCATCCTTTAAGCGAATCCGGACGCCGGAGTTCAGGAAGGACAACTCCCGCAACCGCTTGGACAGGATGTCGTAGTGGAAATCACGGTCTGAGAAAATGTCCGGGGAGGGCCAAAAGCGGATGACCGTGCCGCTGTGCTCCGCGTCGCCGATGCGCCGCAGTGGCGCGTCTGGCACACCGGCGGTGAAGTGCTGCTCGTACAAACCGCCGCCGCGGCGGATACGCATCTCCAGACGCTCAGAGAGCGCATTGACGACGGAAACGCCGACCCCGTGCAGGCCACCAGAGACCTTGTAGCTGTTGTCATCGAACTTCCCGCCTGCGTGCAAGACCGTCATGATGACCTCGGCAGCGGACCGGTTTTCCTCCGAATGGATGTCCACCGGGATACCGCGCCCGTCGTCTGACACGGTCACAGAGTAGTCGTCGTGGACCACCACCCCGATTTCCGAGCAGTGGCCGGCCAAGGCTTCATCAATGGCGTTATCCACGACCTCGAAGATCATGTGATGCAGGCCGGTGCCGTCATCGGTGTCCCCGATGTACATGCCCGGGCGCTTGCGGACGGCATCCAGTCCCCGCAGGACCTTGATGCTGGACGAGTCGTATGTCATGCGTGTCTAGTCGGACATCCTGGTGAGTGAGGAGCGTCTCCTGAGCGCCGCCGAGAGCGAACAGCGCATTGTACCCCGGTTCGGCAGCCCCAGCCGCATCTGAAGATATACCCGTCACACATGGGTTTTCGGCCGCGATGCACGCGGCCTAGGCCGGGGACGCGTGCTGGGTTAGCGCCAAACTGCGGAAACTCAATGGCCCGCAAGACAACCGGGCCGCGGGGTGTCGCTACCTTGGGCTGACCCGGCCCTGTTCCACGTGGAACATCGCGACATCCACGAAAGCGGCATCGGGGTTCCGGAGCGGCTCCAGGCTCGTGACGATCACTTGCTCGGCAGATTGGATCCACGCCCGGAGAATCGGGGCGATATAGCGCGCACTGACCTCCGCCAGGGGGTCATCGAGCAGCACGACCTGCGGCTCGCTCGTGGCCGACTGCAGAACTTGCTGAACGGCCAGCTGGAGCAGCATACCGGCGACCTTGTTCTCCCCCCTGGAACCCGACCACACGCGACTCTCCCGGAGGAACACCACGTCGCCGCGCGCAGCAGACAGAAAGGTATAGCCCCGCTCGATGTCCCCCGACAACTGAGCCTGCAAGACGTCATGCAGAGGCTTCTCCCGGCCAGTCCACTGCCATCGCACCGACAGTTCACCCATCGGCGCCATGTCGCGGGTGAGCGACACGAACGCTGCGGACACACGTTCCAAGAACGCGACCCTCATAGCCCATGCGTCGCTGAGCGCGTCCGCATAGGGTCCGTCCCAGACCGGTAGCCCGCGCCCACCGACCCGGAGCCACGCGTTGCGCTGACGGTGCAAGCGTTGCAACTTCCACCAAACGTCCCGTGCGCCTGGTTCCACGTGAAACAACGACCAGTCCAAAAACCGTCTGCGTAACGCCGGATCGCCCTCGACAAAGTGAAAGCTCGACGCGCCCACAAACCGGGTAAAAGCAGACCCGCGCCTCACCTCGCCGCCGCCCAGAGTCGTCCAGCGATGCCGGAGTCGTCGCCCACCGACGTTCACCGTCCCGGCGACGCCAGCGCCCTGTTCACCTCGAGTGGTGAGCGGCCCGCCCCGCCGCCCCCTGAACGTCCGACCCCGATCCAGCAGGTAGATTGCCTCCAACAGCGTCGTCTTTCCCGCGCCGTTGGCCCCAACCATCCAACTCAGCCCCTGAGGAAGTTCCAGCGCCGCGGAGCGAAGACACCGCAGGTTACTAACCCGGATAGACTCGACGAATGCCAACGAGAACGACGTCCCGTGACCTACAGCCGCATCGGCATGACGACAAAGGTCTCACGCTCACAGCCCAATCCGCGCCAGATCGAGCTGCTGTCTGCGTCTTGGAAGGCAATCTCGACCTGCGAAGACTCGGTGGCCTGCAGTGCATCGAGCAGGTAGGCAACGTTGAACCCAATGGTGACCGCATCGCCAGCATACTCGGCCTCCAGCTCGTCCTCCGCAACTTCCTGCTCCGGGTTCTGCGCCTGAAACGCCAGCACCCCTTGATCGAAACTGATCCGCACACCTTTGTACTTCTCACTCGACAGAATGGATGCGCGCTGCAACGCCGAGCGCATCAACTCCCGATCCACAACCGCCCGCCAAGGTAACCCCTTTGGAATCACCCGTTGATACTCCGGGTACTTGCCGTCCAGCAGCTTCGAGGTCAGCTCCGTCACGCCGAATCCCACCCCCACCGAGCGATCACCCCACCGCAACTCCAGCATCGTGTCGTCGTCGGGCAGCAACCGGCGCATTTCCATGACCGTTTTTGCCGGCAGAATCATCTGTACAGGCGATTCCACCTGTGGATTGTCGATCCGTATGGAAGCGCACGACAGCCGATGCCCGTCCGTCGCCACCGCGATCAGCTCCCCGCCATTGAGCTCCAACAAAGCGCCGTTCAGGTAGTAACGGACATCTTGGTGCGCCATGGCAAATGCCGTCTTGTCCAACAATCGCTTCAACTGCCCTGAGGCTAGATTCATGCCCCGCATGTCCTGTTCCGGAGCAATGTTCGGGAAGTCCGCAGCCGCCAACGTAGACAACGTGAACCGGGTGGGACCGCTCGAAACGACGCAACGCTCCCGATCCGTGCGGATGCTCACCTTGGCGCCCTCCCGCAACGAACGGCAAAAGTCCATGAGCTTGCGCGCGGGCACAGTTACGGCACCCGTCTCCGGCACCGCCAAAACTTGTACCTGAGTGCTGATGGCAAGCTCAAGGTCTGTGGCCGAGAGACGCAGCTCGCCGCCCTCGGCGTCGAGCAAGACATTCGCCAAAATTGGCAGTGTCTGCCGTCGCTCGACGACGCCAGCCACAGTCGCCAGACCGTCCAGAAGGACATCCCGCGGGATTTCGATCTTCACGCTTTGCCGCCCTCGTCTTGTAACAACCGATTAAGTAAAAGTAAGACCATTGCTGTAATAAGCTCCGGGGAAAACTCGGGAATCATGTTTTTTGGTCCTTTTAATCATCGGGTTACAAGGCGCCGTATCTGTTGGCGGCCTGCCCTCCATTTGTGGATAACCTGTCGACAAAAGCAGCGCGAAAAACGGTCCACACCTTATCCACAGTTAGCTCGTCAGGGTTCTCAACAGGATTCTGTAGTCCTCTTCGATCATGGTGTCGCTGGCCCGCAATGCCTCAATCTTACGCGTTGCATGGATTACCGTACTGTGGTCCCGCCCGCCGAAGGCACTGCCGATTTCCGGCAAGCTCGCCTTTGTCAGCTCCTTCGCCAGCGCCATGGCCACCTGTCGCGGCCGTGCGATGTTCCGGGTGCGCTTCGCTGACGTCAGGTCAGAAACCCTTAGCTTGTAGTAGTTTGCAACGGTTTTCTGGATGTTTTCGATGGTGATCTGCCGGTCCTGCGCCACCAGCATGTCCCGCAGAACCTCGCGTGTGAAGGCCATGTCGATGGTGGCACCCATAAACTGGGAATTGGCCACCAGTCGGCGCAGCGCGCCCTCGAGTTCGCGAATGTTGGATGTCATCCGTTTGGCGATAAAGTAGCCCACGTCCTCCGGAAGATCGATGTTCAGTAGGGCGGCCTTGCTGTGCAGGATAGCCACCCGGGTCTCGTAGTCTGGCGGCTCAATGCCCACCGTCAGCCCCCAGCCGAAGCGGGACTTGAGGCGCTCTTCGAGTCCACTGACCTCCTTCGGATAGCGGTCACTGGATAACACGATCTGCTGTTTGCTCTCGAACAGGGCGTTGAAGGTGTGGAAAAACTCCTCCTGAGAGCGATCCTTATTGCCGAAGAATTGAACATCGTCGATGAGCAGGGCGTTGACGCGCCTGTAACGCGCCTTGAAGTCATCGATCTTGTTGTGTTGCAGCGCCCGGATCATATCCGACACGAAACGCTCAGAATGGACGTAAATCACCTGCGCGCCGGGATTCGAGTCCAGGATAGTGTTGCCCACCGCATGCATCAGGTGTGTTTTTCCGAGTCCGACGCCGCCGTAGATGAACAACGGGTTATAGGCGGTGCCCGGGTTTTTCCCGATCTGCATGGACGCCGCGCGCGCGATCTGATTGGATTTGCCTTCAACGAAAGTCGCGAAGTTGAAGTCCTTGTTGATATTGCTCTCGCTGCGTCGGCGCTCCAAGCTGGCGTTACCGTCGCTTCGGGGTCCACCGTCGCCCGCCTGCGATGCAGACCGATCGCCGCTGAGGGTGCCGATCTCGAAGCGGACCTGCTGAATCCGGCCGCCGCTGATGTCG
The DNA here is from genome assembly GCA_964524185.1 of uncultured Thiohalocapsa sp. Lineage (GTDB taxonomy): Bacteria > Pseudomonadota > Gammaproteobacteria > Chromatiales > Chromatiaceae > Thiohalocapsa. Next base: position 63,748 of record CAZGCI010000002.1, read on the forward strand.
GCGCAGAGGCGGGTAATGCGTTGCTCGTAGTGCTGCTTGACCCAGTCCTTCACGAACCGGTTGGGTGCCAGCAGGCACATGGCACCGTCCTGCTCCCGGGGCTGCAACGGCATAATCCAAGTGCTGTACTCGGCCCCGGTCAGCTCCGCCTTCAGCGTGGCTGCGCACGCTCCCCACAACTCGTTCATGCTGCCTGTTTCCCCTCAGTCTTGACCCTGCCGCCGCCGACGACCTTGCACCCGCAACCGGGCAACCGCCCGTCCTCGAACCGCATTACTTAGTCCTCCGGGAGTGCGCACGCGTGTTGCGACGCCCCGCAGTCTATCCACACCCCGACAGGTTATCCACAGCCCTGCGCCTAGCGGAGGGGTCCAGTGAGCATTGCGAAAGACGGCGCCTGGCGGTATCCTTCATGGTCTTTTTTGGCGTGAACCCTGCCCGAGCGGGCTCGCGCCACTCGCTTGCCGCCGCATTCAAGGAATTCCGCTGTGAAACAAACATTTAAACCGAGCCGTCTGAAACGGGCACGCACCCACGGCTTCCGCGCGCGACGCGCCACCCGGAACGGCCGCAAGGTCCTGAAGGCGCGGCGCTGCAAGGGCCGCATACGGTTGGTGCCCTAACGCGCTGCGTGCCCTGATCGCTTGCGCGTCGTTCGGTGAAGCTGTCCTTCGGGTACCTTGGCGCTCGCCGCTCGGGGCCGTCCGTCTCACGGCGTACGCCGAGGCGCAAGCCACGCCTGCAACCCGGGCGATCGCCGCATCTTGCACGCACGAGTGCGTCGATCCTACAAAACACCCAGGGCGCGACGACCTGGACGGCCTAACCGTGTGCCCCATCGTGTTGGGCTGGCCGGCGGCACGACTGGCGCAAGCCGATTGAGACCCGAAACGGACCTTGGTCGTGCGGCTGACCCTCGACAAGCGCCTGCGACGGGCTGCCGAGTTCAACAATGTCTTCCGCCGACCCACGCGCAGCAACGACGCCTTGTTCAGTGTCGCCGCCCGCTGCCGGCCGGCGGCTGAGATGGTAGCGGCCCCCCCGTCCCGACTTGGTCTTGCGATATCTCGAAAGGCCTTGGCGCGCGCAGTCGACCGCAACCGCATCAAGCGCATTGTTCGGGAGGTCTTCCGGCACACCGAGGTCGGCGGCGGCATCGACTTCGTTGTCGTCGCGAGGGCTGGCTTGCGGGGTGTAGACAATGCCGCGGTCATGCGCTCGATTGAGACTCACTTCCGGACACTGAGTCGCCGTCTCTGTTCACACAGGGCGCCGCAGGCCGCCGACGACTAACCCCCTTTGGCGGGTCGCCAATGCCGAGCGGCTGCCACCTTCACCAGGGTCCGCTGCGTGGCCCACTCCCGAGCAATGCTTCCATGCTGAAAGCCCGCTGCTGACTGATGGACAACTTCCGGCTGATCCTTCTGCTTTCTCTGGCCGCCGTCCTGTTCCTGATCTATCAGGCGTGGATGGATGACTACGGGCGCCAACAGCCCACACCGAACCTGGTCGCGGGAGCACCCAATCAGGAGGCGTTAACGGACGAGGTCGCCGACCAGCCGACCTTGCCCACAGATGCACCAGATGCACCGCCGACCGTCCCCGATACAACGCCCACGGCCGCGGATGCACCCGGCGCCGATGCCGGTGCCCCCCCGCAGGTGATCGTCGTCGAGACCGATGTGCTGCGGGCAGAGATTTCCACCCAGGGCGGGACCATCCAGGCCCTATGGCTCAAGGATTATGCGGCCGACGCCAATCGCCCGGAGATCCCCCTGCAGCTGCTGAAGCCGGATCCACCGAACCTATTCATCGTGCAGTCTGGGCTGCTCGGTGGCGCGGATGCGGATCTTCCCACCCATAGGGCGCGCTTCAGCGCAGAGCGGTCCAGATACACCCTTGACGCGGCGGATGACTCCCTCCTCGTTGAGCTGGTCTGGCGTGGCGACTCCGGCGTCGAGGTCACCAAGCGCTATCGTTTCGAGCGCGGTAACTACTTGGTACGAGCCGAACAGCGGATAGTCAACCAAGGCAGCACCCCCATTGCCGTGCGCAACTACGATCAGCTCCAGCGTACGGAGCTGGTGGACCCCAACAAGTCCAGCTTTATCAACACCTACACCGGCTCCGTGTACTACGGGCCCGAAGAAAAATACAAAAAAGAGTCCTTTAAGGATATGACAAAGCGTCCCCTGGACGTGGACATCACAGGCGGCTGGATCGGCATGATCCAGCACTACTTCATGGCCGCCTGGATACCCCCGCTGGACGCCGCGCAAACCTTCTACACCAAGGTCGTTGGCGGCGATCGCTACATTATCGGCCAGTACTCGCCGGCCGTGACCATCCCCGCAGGCGGCTCCCGTAGCTTCGAGAATCGGCTCTTCGTCGGGCCTAAGCTCCAGGACGAGCTGGCCCGCATCGCCCCCGGCCTGGAGCTTGCTGTGGATTACGGCTGGCTGACCGTCCTGGCCAAGCCGATCTTTTGGCTGTTGAGCCAAATCCACAACCTCGTGGGTAACTGGGGCTGGGCGATCATCATTCTGACAATTCTCATCAAGGCTGCCTTCTATAAGCTCTCCGAGACCAGCTACAAGTCCATGGCCAACATGCGCAAGCTGGCACCACGGCTGAAGGCCCTCAAGGACCGCTACGGAGACGACAAGGAACGTCTTAACCAAGCCATGATGGAGATGTACAAGAAGGAAAAGATCAACCCCCTCGGCGGCTGTCTGCCGATCCTAGTGCAGATTCCGGTCTTCATTGCCCTTTACTGGGTGCTGCTCGAGAGCGTGGAGTTGCGCCACGCGCCCTTCATTCTCTGGATTGACAACCTCACGGCCCCAGACCCTTGGTTCGTGCTGCCCTTGATCATGGGCGTGTCCATGTTCGTCCAGCAGAAGCTGAATCCGCCGCCGCCGGACCCGATGCAGGAGAAGATCTTTATGGCCCTGCCCTTCGTGTTCACGGTCTTCTTTGCATTCTTCCCGGCGGGTCTGGTGCTCTACTGGACGGTGAACCAGCTCCTGTCGATCTCCCAGCAGTGGTACATCACCAGGCAGATCGAACGGGCGGAGGCCGCGAAACGCAAGGCCTGATGGGCCTGATGGGCCTGATGTCGCCGCTTATCTGTCCGCTGCTCTCGCCGCTGCGGCCGACCATGCCGCGCGCTTGCCGCTCACACCCGTGAGCTCGCGTGAGAGCATCGCGGCCGTGGCCACTCCCCCGGGGGTCGGCGCGGTTGGCATCGTCCGCGTCTCAGGCCCGACGGTCCCGGCCATTGCTGCAGCGTTGCTCGGCCGCGTGCCCGCCGAGCGTGCGGCCACGCTCGCGGGTTTCCTCGGCGCCGACGGTGAGGTCATCGACCAAGGCTTGGCCCTCTATTTTCCGGCGCCCCACTCCTTCACCGGCGAGCATGTCCTCGAGCTCCAAGGCCACGGCGGGCCGGTGGTGCTGGATCGCCTACTGGCGCGAGTCCTGACCTTGGGCGCCCGGCCGGCCCGGCCGGGCGAATTCAGCGAGCGCGCCTTTCTGGAAGGCAAGCTGGACCTCACCCGAGCCGAGGCCATTGCCGACCTCATCACCAGCGGCACCGAGCAGCAGGCCAGACTCGCCGCCCGCTCCCTCCAGGGCGTCTTTGCGCGGCGGGTCGAACAGCTGCTGGACACCCTCACCCGCGTGCGGGTGTTGGTGGAGGCCACGCTCGATTTCCCAGAGGAAGATCTCGACCCGAACCTCGCGGCCGCCGTCGCCACGGATTTGGATCGCCTACTCGCCGACCTCGACCAGCTCATCGCCACCGCTCAGCACGGCGAGCGGCTGCGCGACGGGCTATTGGTCGTGCTCGCCGGTGCGCCCAATGTGGGTAAGTCCAGCCTGCTCAATGCGCTCGCCGAGACCGATCGGGCCATTGTCACGCCGGTGCCCGGCACGACGCGTGATTTGCTGCATGCGGATGTGCAGATCGATGGGCTGCCGCTCAGGGTGGTCGACACGGCGGGGCTGCGGCTGTCACCCGACCCCGTCGAGCAAGAGGGCGTGCGCCGCGCGCGGGAGCAGATCGACCGCGCTGATCTACTCCTTTGGGTCGTCGACGACGCAAATCCCGATGCGGCCAATGCCCCACCGCTGGGCTTGCCGCCTGCGGTGCCAAGGCTTCACGTCCATAACAAGATCGACCGCTCCGGACGGACCCCCGGCGAGCAGCGCGACGCCCAGGGCGTGTCGCTACTCGCCTGCTCCGCCACCACCGGCGCCGGCCTCGACGCGCTCCGCCGAGCGCTCAGCCGCCATGCCGGGATCGGCAACGATGCCGGCGGGTCATTCAGCGCCCGACGCCGCCACCTCGATGCCCTGCGCCGCACCCGAGACCACCTCCTCGCCGCGGCCCATGCCCAGGCGGAAGAGCGCCCGCCGGAGCTGGTGGCCGAAGACCTGCGGCTCGCCCAGGTCAGCCTCGGTGAGATCACCGGCGTGGTCTCGTCCGACGACCTACTCGGGCGCATCTTCAGCGAGTTCTGCATCGGCAAATAAGGACAACCCCAGGCCGCTTTTCTGCGGAGGACCGACCCGCTGGCGGTCCCGCGTGCCGGTCGCTGGTCGGTCTGTTCGTTTCCGCCAATTGCCTAAGCACGAACGCTCCCTGATCCGCCCGCCCTCGCCGGCGTCGTTGAAGCGCCGACTCAGGGCAGGAAGAGTCCTGCCGCAGCCAATGGGCTCGACGGGAAGTAGAGGTGCAGGTAGCTCGCCCGTAACGCGCCGAGCTCGTAGACCGGCTCACCGGGGTGGGCGCCGTGCTGACGTTTGCCGTGCGTCTTGGGTGTGACCGGGGTGGTCAGGCGCGAATGGTGAAAGCTGTGCCCGCGGAGCTCGCCTGCCGCTGTTACCAGCGATTGCATGCCGAGCCCGACGAGCCGCGGCTGCATCCGCGCTGCTCCGGGCAAGAGCCCCACCAGCGCTGCGCCATGCCCGGCTTTGTCCGTCAGCCGTTCCAGGAGATAGAGCATGCCCCCACACTCCGCGTAAATGGGCTGGCCAGCACCGAGGTGCGCCCGCAGCGCGTCATGCATCGCACGGTTCGCCGCAAGCTGCGCCAGGTGCAGCTCTGGATAGCCGCCGGGCAGGTAGACAGCATCGGCCTGCAGGGCGGTATCGCTCAGCGGGGAGAAGAACGTCAGCTCGGCGCCGAGTGCTCGCAGCGTCCTCAGGTTCTCCGGATAGAGGAACGAGAAGGCCGCATCTCTTGCCACCGCAATGTGCAGGCCGGCCAGCAACTTTGGCACCGCAGGCGGTGCCGGCGGCGCTTGGAAGCCTACCCGCGGCATCAATGCCGCCAGCTCACTGCCCGTGAGTCCGTCCGCAGCGGCATCCAGACGTCGATCCAAATCCGCGATTTCAGCCGCCTGGACCAGCCCCAGGTGACGGCTCGGGAGCGTTGCGTCGTCGTCCAGGCGTGGCAGCGCCGCTAGCAGCGGTAGCCCTGCTGGCAGCCCGCTGTTGAGCATCTCGCGGTGCCGCTCGCTACCGACCCGATTGGCAACCACCCCTGCGACCCTCACCCCATCTCGGCGTGTCGCGAGGCCCAGCGCTAGGGCACCGAAGGTTTGCCCCATACCGCGGGCATCCATCAGCGCGACCACCGGTAGACCGAATTGCTGCGCGAGATCTGCAGCGCTGGGCTCGCCGTCGAAGAGCCCCATGGCACCCTCCACCAAGATCAGGTCCGCGGAGCCTGCGGCCTCATACAGGAGCCTCGCGCACTCCGCTTCTCCTACCATCCACAGATCCAGCGCCAGCACCTCGGCGCCGCTCGCCTGCGCGAGCACCATCGGATCTAAGAAATCGGGTCCCACCTTGAACACCCGGAGCCGGCGGCCCTGCCGGGCATGGTGCCGGGCCAGCGCCGCGGTGAGCGTCGTCTTCCCCTGACCAGAAGCCGTCGCCGACAGCAACAGGGCCGGACACTGGCGTGTGATCCCCGCGCCGCTGCCGCTTGTGCCCGTCGGCATGCCCATTAGAGAGGTTGGCGTTTCGAGTGGCATCTTGACTCCGCTTTCCGGTCATTCCGCGACCCTTGCCCAGGGCACGATGTAGGTCTGCCCTTGGTGCTGACCGGTGACAGCCGCGATACCGTATACAGATCGAAGGTTCACCGGCGCCAGCACGCTGTCCACCGTCCCGGCTGCCACCAGGCAGCCGTGGTTCAACAACAGAAGCCGGTCGCAGAAGCGGCTCGCTAGCGTCAGGTCGTGCAGCACCACAATGGCCCCGCCGCCGGCTGCACAATGGCTGCGCAGCAGCGCCATCACCTCTAGTTGATGCCGCGGGTCCAGCGCCGCCACTGGCTCGTCGGCGAGCAGCAGCGGCGCCTGCACTGCCAGCACCCGGGCGAGTCGCACGCGGGCAAGCTCACCGCCGGAGAGTTGGTCGGCCCGGCGCCCACGCAGGGTCCAGACGTCCGCAGCGTGCATGGCGGCGTCGATGGCGACCCGATCCAGGGCGCCGAGTCGCCCTCCCCAGCCTGAGCGGTGCGGATGGCGACCCAGGGCCACCAGATCTGCGACGCTGATGGGCCATTGCACCTGATCGTCTTGGCTCAGGTAAGCGAGTCGCCGCGCCCGCTCCTGTGCGCCCAGCCGCGCGAGCGGCTGGCCGTCGAAGCGGATGTCGCCCTGGTGTGGCAACAATTGAGCGGTGGCCTTCAGCACCGTGGACTTGCCGGCGCCGTTCGGTCCGATCAGACCCACAAGCTCGCCGCTGCCGACATGCAGGTCCACATCCGCCACTAGCGTGCGGCCGCCGAGGTGCACCGATAGGCTCTTGACGGCCAACAGGATCATGGCAGCGCCCGTCGACTCTTCAACACCAACACCAGGAAGAACGGCGCACCCACCAGGGCGGTCACAACGCCAAGCATCAGCTGCTGGGGTGTCGCAAGCAACCGAATGGCGAGGTCCGCAGCCAGCACCAGCAGGGCGCCGCCGAGGGCGCTCGGCACCAGCAGCTGACCCGGGCGATGGCCGACGAGCCCGCGCAGCAGGTGCGGCACCACCAGGCCGACAAAACCGATGGTGCCCGTGACGGAGACACAGGCCCCCACCGCCAGGGCCGAACCCGCGATCACCAACCCCCGCAGCCGTGGCAGACGCACGCCAAGGCTTGTCGCCTCCGCCTCACCCAGGGTCAGCAGCGTCAGCGATGGTGCCGCTGCCAGCAGCAGCACTAGCCCGGTGAGGACGAAGGGCAGCACCAGCCGCACATCCGCGAGGCTACGATCGGCGATGGATCCGAGCAGCCAGAGCACGATGTCCTGCACGCTCGCTGGACTCGGTGCGAGGTTCAGCGCCAGAGAGGTCAGCGCGCCCGCCAGGGACGACAGTGCGACTCCGGCGAGGATCAAGGTCAGGTTGCTTGCCCCGCCGCGGGTGAGGGCATAGAGCAGTAAGGTCGCCAGCAGCGCACCGACCATGGCCGCCGCCGGTAGAGACCAGATGCTGAAGGCCGTCAGCCCGAAGTACAACGCCAACACCGCGCCTAGACCAGCACTCGCAGAGATGCCGAGCAGCCCGGGCTCCGCCAGGGGATTGCGCAACAGCCCCTGCAAGGCGGCGCCAGACATGCCGAGCGAGGCCCCCAGCAGCCAGGCCAGCAGCACCCGCGGCAGCCGGATCTGTTGCACGATCAGCCCCTGCGCCTCCGGTCCGAGTCCGAGCAAGCCACCGAACACCTCACCCCAGGTCAGAGGCGCTGCGCCGAAGCCGAGCGACACCAGGCTGAGCGCCAGCAACGCGAGCGTCAGTAGGCCCATTAGCCCGAGCTGGCGGAGCAAGCCGGCGGCATCGTTGGCCGGCCTTGCAGCGCCAAAATCGACCTCCCCGTCGAACCCAGAGGCGGTCTGGGGCGAGGGTGCTGGCGCAGCTGCGGGGATGTTCGTCGTCATGGCGCGGCAGCCTTCGGCAGCGCCCGCAACCGCGCGGCGATGGCCTCGGCCGCGCCCACGAGCTCCAGCCCACCGCAGCCCCAGAGCTGGCTCGGGAGATGGATCGTCGGCGTCCGCGATAGCAGGTCGCGCAGCAGCGGGTGGCGTGCGTAGCCGGAGGCCGTCACCCCTTGCGCCTGCTCGAAAAAGCCCAGCAGAAACACGTCGGGCGGGTCTTGAATGATGCGCTCCAGCGGATAGGCCCCCCAGCCCACATGCCCATGCGTTGCGGCGAGGTTCACGAGCCCGAGTCGCGTTAGAACGTCGTCGACATAGGTCCCGCCGCCGGCGCTGCCGCCGTTCGGCCGCAGATAGAGCACTCGCAACGGCGGCAGGCCCACCGCCAGCTCCCGCATGCGCAGCTCGGCCGCAGCCGCGAGTGCGATACCCTGGGGCCCGCGACCGATCGCCGCTGCGATCCCACGCGCGGTGGTCAGGGCATCGTCCCAGCCGGTGGGATACGTTACCTGGATGAGCTCGATGGCCTCCCCCGTCAGCAGCGTGCCGAAGCGCCCGCCCGTCCAGCCGCTGTACACCAGGGCCTTGTCCGGCTGATGGTGGAGCAAGTCCTCGACGCCTCCGCCATTCGGCGGATAGGCCGCCGCCTGGGCTGCCACCGGCGACAGCCTCGGGTCCTGGCTCGGCGCCGAGACGGAGACGACCTGGCCGGGCGCTGCCACCGACAACAGCAGCAGGTCCGCACAGAGGTTGGTGCTCATGACCCGCGGCAGCGCATCGTCCGCGGGTGCAAGCAGTGGCATCAGCAGGGTGAGCAGGAGCCAGTGTAGGTGTCCAAACCGGGCGCCGGTTGGGTGTCGGAAGCGGGGTTCTTGCATCGGCCCCGATGGTAACGCAGCCGGCTGGCGGTCTGTTGCTGCCGAAGCGTCAGCCTGCGGGTGAACGGGTGCATAGGGCGCGGCACAGTGGCAGCAGCACATAACCAAGCAGGGCGGTGGCAAGGGCGGCGGCACAGATCAGCCGCAGCGCGGGTGCCGCAGCGGGGTAGCCCACATCATCGAACCAAAGGCCGGCCGTGACAATGCCCGCGAGGGCGACAATGGCCAGGTGAACCGTGCGGGAGCAGATACCGTTTTGACTGCGGCGCGCCAGGCCGACGCCCAGCAGGGCTGCGAGCCAGCCGCCGGCAAGGCCGAAGCCGACATCCACCGGCCAGTGCACGCCCACCGCGACGCGGCTGACCCCGATCGCCACCGCCAACACGATGAGCCCCGCACGCCACGCGCGGCGCCGTGCAAACAGCGCCAGCACGCCGCAGAAAACCCCGGCCGTCACACTATGCCCAGACGGGAAGCTATCGCTGCGGTGGCCCGGCCCAATCAGGTTAAAGCTGCCCGGCTCGAGCACCGCCGGCGGCCGACCCGAAACCACGATGGCCTTAAGGCCGTAGGAATAGACCGCAGCCAATAGCCCGGCAGCGACGAGGGCCCACAACACCCGCGGGTGCCGACGCGCGAAGAAGAGGCTGAGCGCAAACACAACCCGCTCGTCGCCGAGCACCGTCAGGGCCTGCCAGAGTGCCCCCGGCAGTTCGGCGGCAGCAGTATTGAGGCGCACAAACCCGGCGTGATAATCCACCAGCAGCCAGAGCCCGGCGCCCAGCACCAGGGCTGCCAGGGCCGCGTGGGTGAGCCAGGCGACGGCTGTCGGACAGGGCCACGGGTCACGCACCGCGCCACGTGCCAGGGCTACCTGAAGGTCCACACCCAGCGCCCGCCACAGGCGCAGCGGACCGCCCAGCCGCGGACTGCTCGCTTCATTCATCGGCATTGCCGGCGAAGCGCACCAGCGCCACCGGGCCGCGGCGGTAGAGCTCGATCAGCCGGTGGCCGGGCCGGGTGGCGGCGAGGTCGTCCAGCTTATCCACCCGCAAGAACACGACTGTACCCGGCTCCGGGCCGTCCACCTGTGGTGTGATCGCGCCGCGATACACACTGAAACTCGGCATGCTGGTGCGAAAGACCACCGTGGGCTGGTCCAGCTCCTGGGCGATGAGCCCCGCCTGCTTCACAGGCGCCTGCATCACCTCCAACACCCGCGGCACCAGCGCGCCGAAGACGACCAGTGTCTGCACGGCGCCCGCCAGCAGGAGGCGCTGCCAGATCGGGATACGCGGGACGTAGGCCAAGACCATGAGGGTTGTGAGTCCCAGCAGCGTGGTGAGCACATAGCCCCGGTCAAGCACCTGCGCGCCGCTGGCGAACAGGGCCTGCTCGTGTGCGCGGGACGCCTGCCCGGCCAGTGTTGGGAGCAGCAACGGCAGCAGTGCCAGCAGCGCCATGAACAGCACCGGCGGGCCGAAGGCCAGCCAGCGGCTGCCAAGCGCGTCCCGGCGGCGGGCCATCAAGATGAACAGCGGCGTGATGCCGTAGACCATGTAGTGCGGCAGCTTGGTGTCCGAGAACGAGAAGGTCACGAACACGAAGCCGAACCAGAGCAGCAAGAAACGGTCCAGCGGGTCTGCCCACAGCCCACGCGCCATGGGCAGCAGGCGCAGGAACCAGCCAGTAAACGGCAGCAGCACCAGCGGCAGCATGACGAAGTAATAGCCCGGAAAGCCCGCGTGGCCATGCTTGACCCCACCGTATCGGCCGAGGTTGTGGTCCAGAAAGAAGCTCTGGAAGAAGCCCGGCCCATCGTCGAGGTAGATCGCCAAATACCAGGGCCCGGCCACCGCGATGAACACGAGCCAGCCGAGCGGCGCCACGACAGCCCGGAGCCACTCCCGCCAGCGGCCGAGCGACAGGCAATACGCAGCGCTCACCAGCAGCGGGAAGAACACCGCCACCGGCCCCTTGGTCAAGAAGCCAAGACCCAGCCAGAGATACACCCGCAGCAGCAGGCGCCGGCGCGGGCGCTCCAGCCAGCGGTAGATGTCGAAGAAGGTGAGCGCGATGAACAGGTTCAGCACCGCATCGGCCACCGCGGCCTTGCCGATGATGGCCACCTGCAGCCCGAAGGCCATGACCAGCGCCGCCACCGTTGCGGTGGTCGCATCGAGCCGCTGGCGCACGAAGCCCCAAAGTGCCCCGAGCCAGAGGGTCGCGGCGATGGCCGACGGCAGCCTGAGCGCAAGCTCGTTCAGCCCGAGCCAGGACACGGACACCGCCTGGAGCCAGTAGATCAGGACCGGTTTGTCGTAACGCGGCTCCCCGTCGCGGTGCGGTGTGATGAAGTTGCCAGAGGCCAGCATCTCCCGCGTGGCCTCGGTGAACGCGCCCTCGTCCAGGTCATACAGCGGTACGGCGCCGAGCTGCCAGAAAAAGGCCAGCCACACGGCGAGCCCCAGCAGCACGAAGGCCGCTGGCGGTGCCAGCAGCTTAAGCGGGGCTCCGGCGCTCATGCGCCCCCCTTCCAACCAGCGGTGAGAGGGTCCGACTGCCAGCGAATGCAATGGTGCGTGCGCTCACCCGTCGCAAAGAAGGTCCGCGCCAGCACCTCCGCCAGCACACCGGTGGTTGCGAATTGGATGCAGGCCAACAGGAGCAGGATGGCGATGAACAGCATGGGCCGGTGCCCGATGTCCTGTCCGAGGCCGAACTTCGCCATGAGCAGCCAGGTCATCATCAGCCCGCCGACGGCGCCGAAGCCGAGCCCGATGGCACCGAAGAAATGCCCCGGCCGCGCCCCATAGCGCAGGAAGAAGAAGGCCACGAGCAGGTCCAGCAGTACGCGGAAGGTCCGCGAGATGCCGTACTTGGACTCGCCGTGCTCGCGGGCCCGATGGCTCACCTCGGTCTCGCCGATGCGCGCCGGGTCTGTGATCGCGGCCACCCACACCGGAATGAACCGGTGCATCTCGCCGAACAGTCGCACCTCCTTGATGATCTCTGCGCGGTAGACCTTGAGGCTGCAGCCGTAGTCGTGCAGCGTCACACCGGTCACGCGGCCGATGAGCACGTTGGCAATGCGCGAGGGCAGCTTGCGCTTGACCAACGCGTCCCGGCGCTGGCGTCGCCAGCCCTGGAGCAGGTCCAGATCCCGATCGATGAGCTCATCGACCATGCGCGGGATATCCGCCGGGTCGTTCTGCAGATCCCCATCTAGGCTCGCCACCAGGTGTCCGCGGGCCGCGTCGAACCCTGCCTGCATGGCCGCCGTCTGGCCGAAGTTGCGCCGAAAGCGAATGACGCGCACGTGTGCCCCATACTGCTCGGCACCATCCTGCAAGCGCGCGCTGGTGGCGTCCCGGCTGCCGTCGTCGACGAGGATCAACTCCCAGGGGTGGCGATAGTGGGCGAGTCCTTCATGCACGCTCGCCAGCAGCGGCAGGACATTGTCCGCCTCCTCGTAGAGCGGGATCACAACGGACAGGCTGCGCGGGTCGGCGGCCGGGTCGTCCGGTAGAGGGGGCGTGATGGTCGCCGCGTCCACCGGCGCGTGGGGGTCGGGCTGAGTCATGGGTGCAGCTGACGGCGGGACCGCGATTCGGCGTGGCGCGCAGCTTACGGGCAGCGCCCGAGGCCGTCCACTGGTTGCAGCGCCTTTTCGGCTGCGACGGGCTCGCTTGAACAGACACGTCACTGTTGCGGCCTGCAACAGCAGACGTCTGGCATGTCTCGCTACGCGGGGGCGGAGGCCGCGGCTCGGCAACGAGGTGAGCCCCGGCGAGGGTATCCATGCAGCGGGTGTTGGAGGACCCCCGCCCGGGGCGCAGGCGCCCGGAGGCACCCGCATCGGTGCGGCAGTGGTGTCACAGCCGCCTAGTAATCGACCCGCTGCTGCTGCTGTTGCTGCCGATAGAGGTTCTGATCGCGCTGTGCGCGGTAGCGCTCCATGTCCTCCTGGCGCTCGAGCTCCTTTTCATGCTGATCGTAGCCGTAGGCGCCGAGGGCACCGACGCCAGCGCCGATGAGCGCGCCGCGCCCTGCATTGGCGCTCTGTGAGCCGATGAGGGCGCCGGCAGCGGCGCCGGCGCCGGCGCCGGTCGCGGTACGCGATGCCGTGGTGGTGCCACAACCGACCATGCCGATTGTGATGGGAATGAGGAGAATGAGATAGATCATTTTCATGGTATTGGTCTCGCGTGAGTGCATCAGGAAGCGGCATCCCTGCCCACTAGGTCCGGCTCAGCGTACCCGCAGCCGCGGTGGATAGGGTGTACGCCGTGTAAGCTCGTTGCGGCCGGGTCGCCGGCCTTGCGCCTACTCAAGCACCTCTGGGCCCTTGGCCGTTGGTGCAACCGGGGGCAGCGCACTGTTGTGGCGGCTGTTCGCCGGCGAGCAGCCCGCGGGACGGCTGGATTCTAGCTGCACCCCGCGCGGACGTTGTGACGCGCGGGCGTGATGACAGGACAGCCAACCAGTCCTGCCATATTAGACCCCTTGCGGCCGGGAAATGCTTGCAGATACGTCAGGCGCACCGCTGCAGGCTCGCGACTGGACAGGCTCGACCCAGACCGACACACTCGTACAGACGAAGCGGTGGACGACACATATGCTAACAGGCTCAAGGTTCAATGACGCGCGCGCAGCGCGGCGCAGGGGCGGCCCGCGTCACCGGGTTGCCGGCAGCTCGTGACCGAGCCTGAGCGCCTCATCAGCCCGGCAGAGGCCGCCGACGACGGCGCACTGGACCGCGCCATCCGCCCACGCCGGCTTGCCGACTACGTGGGCCAGCCTGCCGTCTGCGAGCAGATGGAGATTTTCATCGGTGCTGCGCGCGGCCGCGGTGAGGCGCTGGACCACACGCTGATCTTCGGCCCGCCCGGGCTCGGCAAGACCACGCTCTCGCACATCATCGCCCACGAGATGCAGGTCAACCTGCGCCAGACCTCCGGCCCGGTATTGGAGAAGCCCGGGGACCTCGCCGCGCTGCTCACCAACCTAGAGTCCGGCGACGTCCTCTTCGTCGATGAGATCCATCGGCTGAGTCCGGTGGTCGAGGAAATCCTCTACCCGGCCATGGAGGACTTCCAGCTCGACATCATGATCGGCGAAGGCCCCGCCGCACGCTCCATCAAGCTCGATTTGCCGCCCTTCACGCTGGTGGGCGCCACCACCCGTGCCGGACTGCTGACGAGCCCATTGCGGGATCGCTTCGGCATCGTCCAGCGGCTCGAGTATTACAGCGCCGAGGACCTGACCCGCATCGTCCAGCGCTCTGCCCAGATCCTCGCCATCCGAGCGGCGTCAGACGGCGCCGCGGAAATCGCCCGGCGCTCCCGCGGCACGCCGCGCATCGCCAACCGGCTGCTCCGGCGGGTGCGGGACTACGCGCAGGTGAAGGCCGACGGACACGTCACGCGCGAGGTCGCCGACCAGGCACTCGGCATGCTCAAAGTGGATGCCCTGGGCTTTGATCACATGGATCGGCGCCTACTCCAGGCGGTGATCGAGAAGTTTGATGGCGGCCCGGTGGGCGTCGAGAGCCTCGCCGCCGCCATCGGCGAAGAGCGCGGCACCATCGAGGACGTGTTGGAGCCCTTCCTGATCCAACAGGGCTACCTCGTGCGCACGCCCCGCGGGCGCATGGCCACGCAACGTGCCTACCGCCACTTCGGCCTGGCGACGCCGCATCGGGCCGAGGCGCCCATCGCAGACCTATTCGAGCCGCCGCCGGCATAGTCCTGATAAGGAGCACATGAGCGCTGCAGCGCGTTTGCGGGTGCCGATTGCGATTCAGCAGGTTTCGGCGCACACCCGCCGGGTGCACCTCCCAAGAGACGCCACTGCAGGCCCCGCGCGGCGCCTGGCTGCATCGGCCCCGCGCGTTGACCTCTATGACCACCGCCCCATCATTGTCAGACCACAACGACAACGATGGTGACCACCAATGATGAGGCAACTTATGACGCGGCCGGGGGCCCTGCGCATACTCGCGGCCTTCGTCGCCGCAGGCTTGTTGTCGGCTCCGGTGCCGGCTGCCGATGAACCGGTCGTCCTGACGGAGCTCCAAAATCCCGGCTACCACGCCAAACCGGACTGGTTCAAACACTCGTTCTTGGACATTCGCGAGGACGTCGCCGAAGCCGCCGAAGAGGGCAAGCGGGTGTTGCTCTACTTCTACCAAGACGGCTGCCCGTATTGCGAAAAGCTGCTGCGGGAGAACTTCGGCGACCAGCACATCAGCACCACCGCGCGGGAGGCCTTCGATGTCATCGCCATCAACATTTGGGGCGACCGCGAGGTGACCGGCACCGACGGCGGCGTGACCACCGAAAAACAGTTCGCCGCGGCGGCCGGCGTGCAGTACACGCCAACGATCTTGCTGCTCAATGAAGCAAGCGAGACAGTCATGCGCATCGACGGCTACTACCCGCCGCACCAGTTCCACCAGGGGCTGCGCTATGTGGCGCTCAAGCGTGAACAGGAGGGCGAGTCCTTTCGCGACTTCTACCAACGCCAAGACGCCCAGTCCGCCAGCGGCACGCTGCAGCAAGAGCCGGGTTTCCTGCAGCCGCCGTTCGCCCTCGCGGCCAATCGGGCCGAATCCGAGCGTCCGCTGGTGGTGATGTTCGAGCAGCCCGTCTGCGCCGCCTGCGACGAGCTGCACCAAGACATTCTGCGCCGCGATCCGGTCGCACTCGCACTCACCAACCTCGACGTGGCCGTGCTGGACACCTACGCCGCCGACACCATCCAGACCCCGGACGGCCGCGAGCTGCCCATCCGCGACTGGGCCGCTGAACTCGGCATCAACTACACGCCGAGCCTGGTGTTCTTCGACAGTGAGGGGGCCGAGGTCTTCCGCACGGATGGCTACCTCCGGGGCTTTCATACCCACGGCGTGTTGGACTACGTCGCCACCGGAGCCTACGCGCACCAGCCCAACTTCCAGCGCTGGCTCCAGCACCGCACCGACGCCCTGCACGCCCGCGGCATCGACTACGACCTGATGCACTGAGCCAGGACCGTCGCCCCGCGGAATCGGGCGACTGGCGATCGGCCTCGCCTCAGACGGACGAGCACAGATACTGACCTTCGTGGTGCACTGCGCTTCCCGGGTTGGTGAGTCAGTGCGCCTCGTCCCAATTATCGCCAACCCCGGTGTCGACGATGAGCGGCACCTTGAGCTCGGCGGCGCCCTGCATGATGCCTTGGATGCGCTCGGCGGCGGTGTCGACGGCGTCTTCCGCAATCTCGAACACCAGCTCGTCGTGGACCTGCATGATCATGCGCACCGGCGGTCGTTCGCGCTGCAACCAGTCGTCGACGCGAATCATGGCGCGCTTGATGATGTCGGCCGCCGTGCCCTGCATGGGGGCGTTGATGGCGGTGCGCTCGGCGGCGGTGCGCAGTTGGTTGTTGCTGTGGTTGATGTTGGTTAGATACAGCCGGCGGCCGAACAGGGTCTCGACATAGCGGTCGGCACGGGCTTGGGCGCGGATGCGGTCCATGAAGGCGCGCACGCCGGGGTAGCGGGCAAAATACAGGTCCACGTACTCCTGTGCGACGCCGCGCTCGATGCCGAGCTGGCGCGCGAGGCCGAAGGCGGACATCCCGTAGATGAGGCCGAAGTTGATGGCCTTGGCGCTGCGCCGCTGCTCCGCGGTGACGGCGTCGGGCGCCAGGCCGTGGATCTCGGCGGCGGTGGCGCGGTGGATGTCCTGCCC
>CAZGCI010000002.1:80307-84454 GCA_964524185.1 uncultured Thiohalocapsa sp.
AAGGCGGCGAGCAGCCGCGCGTCGCCGGAGAGGTGCGCCATGATCCGAAGCTCGATCTGGCTGTAGTCCGCCGCCAGCAATCGGTAGCCCGGCTCCGGCACAAAGGCGCGGCGGATGCGCCGGCCATCGTCGCTGCGGATGGGGATGTTCTGCAGGTTCGGGTCCGATGATGATAGCCGTCCGGTGGCGGCGACGGCCTGATGGTAGCTGGTGTGCACCCGGCCGGTGTCTCGGTTGATGAGCGCGGGCAGCTTGTCGGTGTAGGTGGAGCGGAGCTTGGTGAGGCCGCGGTGCTCGACAATGAGCCGTGGCAGCTCGTAGCCGTCCGCCGCCAGCTGCTCCAGCACCGCCTCGGACGTGGACGGTGCGCCCTTGGGCGTCTTGGCCACCACCGGCAGTTTCAGCTCGTCGAAAAAGATGGCGCCGATCTGCTTTGGCGAGCCGAGATTGAACCTGTGCCCGGCCTCGGCATAGGCACGTTCCTCCAGCGCCGCGGCGCGCTCGGCGAGGTCTGCGCTCTGGGCCCGGAGCTCTTCGGCATCGATGCGCACGCCGGTGCGCTCGATGCGCGAGAGCACCGGCACCAGCGGCAGCTCGATGTCCCGATACACCGCGACAAGGCTCGGAATAGCCTCGATCCTCGGCCACAGTTCGCGGTGCAGCCGCAGCGTGACGTCGGCATCCTCGGCGGCGTAGGGTCCGGCCTGCTCCAGCGGGATCTGGTCGAAGGTGAGCTGCTTGGCGCCCTTGCCGGCCCCCTTTTTCCCTGCGATCTCCTCGAAGCGGATGGTGTCCCGGTCCAGATATTTCTTGGCCAGCGAGTCCATGTCATGCCGGGTGGCCGTGCTGTCTAGCACATAGCTCTGCAGCATGGTGTCGTGGGCGATGCCGGCGAGCTCAATGCCGTGGTTGGCGCAAACGCTCATGTCGTACTTCAGGTTCTGGCCGACCTTCGCGCGCGCGGAATCCTCCAGCAGCGGCTTGAGCTTGGCCAGCACCTGTTCCCGGTCCAGTTGCTCGGGCGCGCCCGGGTAGGCGTGCGCCATCGGCACATAGGCGGCCTCCACGAAGCCGTTCGTCTGCACGGCGAAGGACACACCCACCACCCGGGCACGCATGTAGTCGAGTGCCGTGGTTTCGGTGTCGAAGGCGAATAGCTCCGTCGCCTCGAGCTTCTCGATCCAGGCGTCCAGCTCGCCTGCGTCCAGCACCACTGCGTATCCGGGCTGTGGATCAACCGCGGCGCCCTCGCCTGCGGCATCTATGCCGTTGAGGCTTGCGAGCAGGCGCTTGGACTCGATGCGCTCGTACCAGTCCCGCAGAGTGTCGTTATCCGGCAGTGCCGGTGTCAGATCCCTGGGGCCGAAGTCGAGTGCGACGTCCGTCTTGATCGTCGTTAACTCGCGCGATAAGGGCAGCTGCTCCAGGCTCGCCCGCAGGCTCTCGCCGATTTTTCCCGTCACTTGGTCAGCGTTGTCGATGACGCCGTCGAGGTCGCCGTACGTGTTGATCCACTTGGCCGCCGTCTTGGGCCCGCACTTGGGCACACCGGGGATGTTGTCGATGCTGTCACCCATGAGCGCCAGGTAGTCGATGATCCGCGCCGGCGCGACGCCAAACTTCTCCTGCACGCCCTGCGGGTCCAGCACCGTGTCCGACATGGTGTTGACCAGGGTCACATGCTCGTCCACCAGCTGCGCCATGTCCTTGTCCCCGGTGGAGATGAGCGTCGGCAGGCCATCCGCCGCCGCGCGCCGCGCAAGGGTGCCAATGACGTCGTCCGCCTCCACGTCCGGCACTTCGAGGAGCGGCAGGCCCATGGCACGGATGATCTCCTTGAGCGGGCCGAGCTGCTCGCGCAAATCCTCAGGCATTGGCGGGCGGTTGGCCTTGTAGTCGTCGTAGAGGCGATCGCGGAAGGTCGGGCCTGCGGCGTCGAAGACGACGCCGATGTACTCCGGTCGCTGCTCATCGATGAGCTTGCGCAGCATGTTGAGCACGCCCACGAGTGCGCCCGTGGCCTCGCCGCGCGAGTTGGTGAGCTTCGGCAGGGCGTGGTAGGCGCGAAAGAGATAGCCGGAGGCGTCCACGAGGACGAGCGGGTACCGGTCGTGCATCGGTCTATCGAATACGGCGAGAAAGCCGCAACGGTAGCATGCGGCGGGTGCAGCCGCGCAGGTGGGGCGGGTGGCTTGTGGTGTCTGACTCGGTTGCCGCGGGTGCGGCGGCGGTCAAGGAATTCTCGGGCCCGTTAGGCGCAGGCGGCCTCAGGCAGCGGCGCCGCGACGGGTGTTGCGAGCGGGGCGGAGCGGATGACCGCCGGCGCCAGCTCCCGATAGATGAGCCCGAGCGGCGCGCGTCGGGAGAGGGTCAGGATGCGCGTGCCAGAGGCATACAGCAGGTGATAGGTCTGGTAGAGGTGGAGCTCCGCCGCCGTCTCCAGCAGGGCGCGCACATGCGTCATCAGGGCGGGCGGGCACTGGCGCAGCGTGAGTCGTCCGAGCCGCAGTGTGCCGGTGCCGACGTCCACCAGTGCCTGCGGCGTTGGCAACTGCGCCCGCAGGCGCGTCGGCCACGGGCTCACGGGCTGGGCGGCGGGGGCACGCAGGGCGTCCGCCAGCAGACCGCCCAGGCCGTCGTTCTCGCCGCCGCGCAGGCGCGTGCGCACTGAGGGGTCCAACATCAGGCCGACCTGCTCGTCGTCCAGTAGCCAGCGCAAGCCCTGCGCCGGGTCGCGCAGCAAGTCATGCTGGCCAAACGCCTGCGCCCAGCCGGAGAAATAGGCGCGGTGACGGCGCAGCAGGCGGGCCTCGGTCATGGCGTTGCTCCAGGCTGGGATGCCTCAGGGGATAATGACGATCGCCCACTAAGCTTGGGGTATACCTTGATATTTGTCCAGAAAGTCAATGGTGGTATTCCACAGAGCCTGCCATTCAATTGCGCGAGCGCAACTCCGCGGCGCCCACAACCCATCGCCGCTTGCCAACGACTCGGCATCGGCCCGATGCTGCCGAGGCGTTGCCCCGATGGCAGCCTCAGCCGGGGCAGATGCGGCTCAATAGCGGAAGTCCCCCCAGAGGGTCTGCATCGCGGCAAGCGCCGCGACTGGTGCCGTCTCGGTGCGCATGATGCGGGGGCCGAGGCGCACCGGTAAGAACCCGTGCGTTTCTGCCGCCGCGCGTTCGGCGGGGGCAAGTCCGCCCTCGGGCCCCACGAGGAGGGTAATCGCGCCAGCTGGCGCCGGCAGCTCGGGCAGGGTGCGGGCGGACGCATGGTGCAGAAGCACGCCTTGGTGCTCCGCGGGCAGGGTCTCGAGCCAGGTGCCGAGCCGCTGCGGTGCGCTCAGCGCAGGCAACCGGCGGCGCCCACTCTGCTCACAGGCCGCCACCACCACCCCTTGCCAGTGCCGCAAGCGCTTGTCGAGACGCTCTTCCTTGAGCTTCACCAGGCTGCGCTCGGTGAACAGCGGCACCAGCGCCGTGGCCCCGAGCTCGACGGCCTTTTGCAACGCATAGTCCATGCGCTCGCCGCGAGAGAGTCCGAGCGCGAGGGTGAGTGCCAGCGGCGGTGCCGGTTCCTCTGGCCCGGCAGTCAAGACTTCCACCTTCGCTGTGCCCCCGGTAGCCACCAGCCGGGACGGATAGTCCCGACCGTCGCCGTTGAAGAGCACTAGGCCGTCACCGGCACCGAGACGGAGCACCTGTGTCACATGCCGCGTGGCGGCGGCTTCGAGCTCAATACGCGCCCCCACGGCCAGCGGTTGCGGCGTGTGGATGCGATCACTGCGCATGCTGGGCTCGTGTGGGGATCTGCCGTCTGCGCCGAGCAGGCCCGGTGCGCATGGGACGAGTCTGCGTGGCGTCCGGCGTTATGCGTTATTCGGCTCCCGCCCACGGAAAGCGGCGAGCGCCAGCGCACCCCACCCAACCGCCAGGGCAAGCCCGCCGAAGGGCGTCACGGCGCCCAGGGCCGGCGTGTCCGTCAACACCAGCAAGAACAGGCTGCCGCTGAAGACACCGGCACCCCCGGCCAGGGCCCAGGCGGCCACCGTCAGCGTCAGGCCACGGCGATGCGTCCAGAGCAGGGCCACCGCGACGAGGGTCGTCGCATGCCAGCCGAGGTAGTGCGCGCCGGTCTCCCAGACCGC
>CAZGCI010000003.1:0-3995 GCA_964524185.1 uncultured Thiohalocapsa sp.
TGGGCGCTCGTGGGCAGCGTCTTGGCCCACGGGCTTGCCGAGCTCTGCGGCACTGCCGGCGACATCGCGCAGGTCGTCCGCCACCTGGTAGGCCAGGCCGAGGTTCTCGCCGAGGGTGCGCCAGGGCGCGGGGTCCATGCCGGCGGCGGCGGCCCCGGCCTCCGTCGCGGCGGAGAAGAGCGCTGCGGTCTTCTCACGGTGGTACTGCGTCAGGTCGACGTCCGTCTCGCACTCCCACGCCTGCCCGGCGACGATGCCGTGACCGACACCAACAGCGCGGGACAGGATCAACGTCAGTGGACCGAGCCGGTCCAGCTGCATGCGGGTGTGCCAGGCGAGGTTCTCGAAGGCCAGCACGATGAGTCCGTCGCCCGTCAGAAGCGCCAGCTGCTCGCCGTGCTCTGGGAACAATCGATGCACCGTGGGCTGGCCGCGGCGGGTGTCGGCGTCGTCGAAGACGGGCATGTCGTCGTGCACCAGCGACGCGCAATGCAGCAGCTCCAGCGACGCGGCAGCGGCGGCGGACACCATCGGGGCATCGTCACCGCAGGCATCCGCCACCGCGAGCACCAGCCGTGGGCGGGCACGCGACCCCGGCGTCTTCACCGCATGGCGCACGGCACGGCCGAGCTTGGGTGGGCCGTTCTCGGCGAGACCGAGCTCCAGCGCCGCATCCAGGGCCTGCTCGATACGTTGCAGTACGTCCACCGGCCATGCCTCCGCGATGCAGGCGCAAGCAGCGCCGCTGTCACGATCGTTTGCCACGATCAAGTGTCAAGTAAAATAGACACCCGACACAGGGTCGTCAATGCCGCCCGCGAGCGGACACCATAAGAGATCAACGGCTTACAGCAAGACACCGCCGCAACCAGTGGTTTGGCTGCGCTGGGTCAATGGGCGGAGGATGGGTCGCGCCGAAGCACCGCGCCGCTGCGCCTCGGGTGAAAAGACCCGGGCTGCGCATCCCCATCACGACGCGTCCAGTGCTGGGCGTTCCTGCGGCAGAGCACGGCGTCCATAGCGAGGACAAGGGCCGAAGGCCTAGGGCCTAGGGCCTAGGGCCTAGGGCCTAGGGCCTAGGCGCTACAGCGAGAGGTTGCTCAGATCGGACTGCAAGGTGGCCGAGGGCCATTTGCGAGCCCACAGGCCTGCAAGGTGCGTTGGTTGGGACTGACGAACCAGGTCTCGGCGACGCCGTCATGGGCTTAGAGCGGCATGTTCGCTGCCCGATCCTGACTGGCCGTGGCACGGGCACAGGAGTCCGCAGACGCAGTCCGGGAACGACCTCGCGCTCGATGGCCGTCGGGTATCTGCGGCATGCGCAGCTAACGCCAGCCCGACAGATCCGCAATCGTCACCGCGACATCAGTAGATGACGTGTATTTCTGGCGTGAGGATGAGCCACCACCCACCGGGGCCGCCGCGGCCGCCGCGGCCGCCGCGGCCGCGACCGAAAGCCTGCCCGATCGGGACCCTCGACTTCATCTCCGCGGGCGTGGGGAATAGCAGGAGGCGAAAGGCAAAACCTGACACCAATTTCGGGTGCCGGAGCCGACAATCCGGCGGGCTCGGCCTGTCGCGCTTGCGACAAGCGCGCGGCCGCGGAGATGCCAGAACCTTTTTAATCAGTCACCTGTGAACCCTGCCGTGCGCCGGCACGCGCCTTGCTTACCCCATGGCAAGTATGGCCGGCGCCCACAACCGGCCCTGAATCGAACACGACCGATTGCACACGGGGGACGCGCGATGGCGCTCGAGACTCTGCATCAACCCAAGTCAACGGGTGCCGACGGCGGCTGCTCGTCGAGCGGCTGCGGCAGCAGTTCCGACAAGTTGGCGCACCTGCCGGAGCACATCCGCGCCAAGGTGCACAACCATCCATGCTTCTCAGAAGACGCCCACCATCACTACGCGCGGATGCACGTGGCGGTGGCGCCGGCGTGCAACATCCAGTGCCATTACTGCAACCGCAAGTACGACTGCTCCAATGAGTCGCGCCCGGGCGTGGTCTCGGAGGTGCTGACACCGGAGCAGGCGGTGGCGAAGACGCTGGCCGTTGCGGCCGAGATCCCGCAGATGACGGTGCTCGGCATCGCCGGCCCCGGTGATCCGCTGGCGAACCCGGAGCGCACCCTGGCGACCTTCCGCGCGCTGACCGAGAAGGCCCCCGACATCAAGCTGTGCGTGTCGACCAACGGCCTGGCCCTGCCGGAGTTGGTCGACGAGCTCTGCCAGCACAACATCGACCACGTCACCATCACCATCAACTGCGTGGACCCTGAGATCGGCGCCAAGATCTACCCCTGGATCTTCTGGAACAACCGCCGTGTGCGGGGCGTCAAGGCGGCGCGCATCCTCATCGAGCAGCAGCAAAAGGGGCTCGAGATGCTCACCGAGCGGGGCGTGTTGGTGAAGGTCAATTCGGTGCTGATCCCCGGCGTCAATGACGCGCACCTCAAAGAGGTGAGCCGCGTCGTCAAGGCCAAGGGCGCCTTCCTGCACAACGTCATGCCGCTCATCGCGGAGGCCGAGCACGGCACCTTCTACGGCCTGATGGGCCAGCGCGGCCCAACCAACGACGAGCTGCAAGCCCTGCAGGATGCCTGCGCGGGCGACATGGCCATGATGCGCCACTGCCGCCAGTGCCGGGCGGACGCCGTGGGCATGCTCGGCGAAGACCGCGGTGCCGAGTTCACCAACGACAAGGTCGCAGCCATGGAGATCGACTACGCGGCGGCGATGGCGCGCCGCGCCGAGGTCCATGCCGCCATCGAGGCCAATCGCGCCGCCCAACACCAGCAGCGCAACGAGACCTTTGTGTCCATCACGACGCTGCAGCGCAGTCGGCCGCAGACGCAGACGCGTCCCACGCCGGGACCAGCCGCCCGCTTCGCGGTGGCCACGACCGGCGGCGGCATCGTCAACGAACACTTCGGCCACGCCCGCGAGTTCCTGATCTACGAAGCCGCCGGGCGCGGTGGCGAGGTGGACGTGCGCTTTGTGGGCGCGCGCAAGGTGGACCTGTACTGCGCCGGTGGAGAGACCTGCGGCGACGCTGAGGATGCCTTGGCCAAGACCATTCGCACGCTAGCCGGCTGCACTGGCGTGTTGTGCTCGAAGATCGGCATCGAGCCTTGGGACCGCCTGGAGGCCGCTGGGCTACTGCCCAATGGCGAGCACGCCATGGAGCCCATCGAGGACGCCGTCGCCGCCGTCTACCGCGAGCTGCAGGCCGAGGGCCGCCTAGAGGCGCCCATCGAGGCCGCGGCCTTATCGGCCTGAGCCCCGCCTGAGCCTACCGCGTCCGCCCAGAGCACGCCCAGAGCACGCCGAGAGCCCACCGGGAGCCCCGAGCGATCAAGAACCGACGCCAGCCGCAGCGTCGGGCCTCCTGGCCCCGGCCGGACCGATGCGGGCGCATCGCCTCCGAGCGCGATCCCGACGACCAGACACGAGGAAGCCCCATGGCCTACCACATCATCGACAGCTGCGTGAATTGCTGGGCCTGCGAGCCGCTCTGCCCCAGCGACGCCATCCACCCGGCCAATCCGCCGGCAACCGCTCACTTCAGCATTGACGCCAGCGCTTGCACCGAGTGCGACGGCGACTTCGCCGACCCGCAGTGTGCCAGCATCTGCCCGGTGGAGGGCGCCATCCTCGATGCCGCGGGGGTGCCGGTGAATCCGCCGGGCTCGCTCACGGGCATCCCGCCGGAGCGCCTCGCCCAGGCCATGGCCGAGATCCGCGCACGGTGAGCGAGCTCGTCTTCTACGAGAAGCCGGGCTGCATTGGTAACGCGCGGCAGAAGCAGCTGCTGGCGCGGCTCGGGCATCGGTTGAGCGTGCGCGACCTGCTGCGCACGTCCTGGACCCAGGAGACGCTGCGGAGACGCTGCGCGGGCTTCGTGCCCGGACCGGTGCTCGCCGCCCTCGGTGTGCAGGACAGCGTCGGGGATCTCGACAGCTGTGCCCGTGGGACACACCACTCGACCACGC
>CAZGCI010000003.1:4005-31708 GCA_964524185.1 uncultured Thiohalocapsa sp.
CGCGAGACGTGGCGCGTCCGGTCAACGGGCCGCCCCCGTGACGGCCCGCGGCGCCGCCTGCCGGTCCGGTCCCGCGCGGCGGGAGACCCTTGCCCAGATGCACACGGCCGATGCCGTCACGGCTCGGGAGCCCAACCCGTGAGCAGCGCCCCGTTAGGCAATAGCGTGCCGCCGGGCGATGGCGCCGTGGCCGTCGCCGATGGCGTGCACTGGATCGGCGCGCTGGACCCGATGCTCCGGCGCTTCGACCTCATCCTGCGCACGGCCAACGGCACCACCTATAACGCCTATGCGGTACGCGGCAGCGACGGGGTGGCCGTGGTGGACACGGTGAAGGCTGAATTCGCGGACACCTTCTTTGCGCGACTCGAGGAGGTGACGCGCTATGACGAGATCCGCGTCATCGTGCTGAATCACCTGGAGCCGGACCACACCGGCGCGCTGCCGGAGCTGATGCGCCGCGCGCCCCATGCGAAGCTGGTGATCTCCAAGCGCGCGCCGGCCATGCTGAAGGCCCTGCTCAAGGCGGATGACCAGGAGATCCGCTACGAGACCGTCGACACCGGCGACGAGGTCGACCTGGGCGATCGGCGGCTGCGCTTCCTGCACACGCCCTTCTTGCACTGGCCGGATACCCAGTGCACCTATCTGGTGCAGCAACAGGTGCTGTTCTCAGGCGATGTGTTTGGCTGCCATCACTGCGATCCGCGGCTCTTCAACGACCGTGTCGGCGACTTCCGCTTCGCCTTCGAGTACTACTACGCCCATATCATGCGGCCCTTCAAGGCGCATGTGCTGGATGCACTCAGCCTCATCGAGCCACTGCCGCTGCAGGTCATCGCACCCACCCACGGCCCCATCCTGCGCGAGCGCCCGCGCCGTTACCTCGCCCGCTACCGCGCCCTCTCCGGGGCCGACGCGGCGCTGGAGCCGGAGCCCGCGGACGCGGCGCCGCCGCACACGCTGCTGGTGTTCTACCTCAGCGCCTATGGCAGCACCGCGCGCATGGCCGAGGCCATCGCCGCCGGCGCCGAGGCCGTGCCGGGGATTCGCGTGTCGCTCTATGACCTGGAGGGCGGCGAGATCGAGCCCTTTGTGGACCTCATCGAGGCCGCCGACGCGATGGCCTTCGGCTCGCCGACGGTCAACGGCGACGCCGTTAAACCGATCTGGGATCTGTTGTCGTCGCTGGCCGTGGTGAGCCTGCGCGGCAAGGTCGGGGCCGCCTTCGGCTCCTACGGCTGGAGCGGCGAGGCGGTGCCGATGATCGAAGACCGCTTACGGGGACTCAAGCTGCGGGTGCCGCTGCCGGGGCTGCGGCTCAAGCTGATCCCGACGGACACCGAGCTCACCGATTGCCGGGACTATGGCCGAGCGCTGGCACAGGCGGTGGTGGGTACCCCGGCAGCGGGCACGCAGCCGGGCACCACCGCCGCAGCGCGGCCGCCGGTGATCGACTTCGCCGATCTGGTCTGAGCCCCTGTATCCGGCGACTTCGCCGTTCATAAGCGAATAACAGCGAGAACGGGCCCGCGGCAGAGCGCCGTCGGCCCGCACACAAACGATGGTTCCAACCCGAAAACCAACCCGGCCGCAGCATTGGCCGTAATTTCAGAGGACTGCCCATGGCAAAAGCAAAGCTCACCTTCGCCGACATCGGTCAAACCGTGAACGTTCCGGCCGGTATCCGCGTTATCGAGGTCTCCGAGAAGGTCGGCGCCGGCATCATTTACGGCTGCCGCGAAGGCGACTGCGGCACCTGCATGATGCATGTGACCGAAGGCTGGAACAACCTCAGCGAGCCCTCCGTACTGGAGGAAAAGGTGCTGCGGGAAAACATGGCCAGCCGTCACGACCGCCTCGCCTGCCAGGCGCAGGTGATCGGAGACTGCACCGTGAAGCCCGCCTAGCGCACATGGAGTGTGGAGTGCGCCGCGGGCCGCTCGAGGGCACCGGCTGCCCTCGAGCCCCAGCGGGGCGGTGCCGACTGCACCTCTGCACGCCCACTTGCCGACGCACAACCCACCAGGCTCGGGGCTTACCTAGAGCCCGTAACCCTGAACCCATCCTTAGATCAACGCCTTGGAGCAACCCTATGGCCCTCGTCACCTTCTCCAACCCCGACTACAAAGACAAGACCGTCTACGCCGTCGCCGGCAGCCATACCGAGACGATTCTCAAGATCGCCAAGGAACATAAGATTCCGGTCCAGTTCGACTGCCAGGACGGCGAATGCGGCCACTGCCTGGTGCGCGTGACCAGCGTCGACAAGAAAGAGCGTATGGGCTTCCACCTGACCCGCAAGGAGCGGGATTTGCTGAAGGAACTCGGCAAGCTCACGCAGGACGACATCGACCGGCTGCTGGTCGAGGACGTGCCGAGCGACTGGCGCTTGGCCTGTCAGATGATCGTCCGCGACGAAGACATCCTCGTGGAATACTGAAGCAGACGCTGATGGCTCGGCCGTGCGCGGCCGACCAATCAGCACGCAAGTGGACATTGACATGAGCGCGATTGCAGGCAGTAATGTCCGGCAGCGGGCCGCCCGACGGGACATGCAGCAGACCCGCGAGGGTGTCACCGTGGCGGCACCGCAGCAACCGAGCGTGGTCGCGGCCAACGATGCGCGCGCCAACGTCCTGTTCGCGGCGCTGAAGCTGCACGCCGTCGGCGAAGCCAATGACCAGGCCTTCGCCTGCATGATCGCGACCCTGTGCGCCAATGGCGGCGCCATGCCGGATTGGCTGGGCCTGGACCCTGCCGCCTTCGGCTGCTTACTCGCCCATCATTTCCCGGGTTTTCGGCTGAGCGCCCCGCCCTGTTTGGGCCGCGGGGTCGACGCATCACGGAACGACGAGCGACGAGAGCTGGTTGAACTGATGCTCATGGACAAGGCCGGCGATTCGCCCTCGGAGGTTTGGATGGCACACGTCGTCGCCGCTGGCTGCATGGCGAGCGACCACCTTTGGCGCGACCTCGGCCTCTGGCAGCGTGCGGACCTCACCGAGCTCATGCGCCGCAACTTCCCGGCGCTCGCCGCGCGCAACGTCAAAGACATGAAATGGAAGCGCTTCCTGTACAAACAGCTCTGCGAGGCGGAAGGCATCTACGCCTGCCGCGCACCTTCCTGCGAGGTCTGTTGCGATTATCATGTCTGTTTCGGCCCTGAGAACTGAGCTGATGTTGTTCGCTGACGGCACCGGCGATCGGATCAAGCGACGCGCCATTGGGGCGTTCGTGGGTCTCGCTGTCGGCGACGCCTTGGGCGCGACGGTGGAATTCTTGACCCCATCAGAGATCCGGGCCGCGTATCGAGAACACCGCGACATGGCGGGAGGCGGCTGGCTCAAGCTCCGCCGCGGTCAGATCACGGACGACACCCAGATGGCGCTGGCACTCGGGCGCAGCATCATTGCCAACGGCAAGGTGGATGCGATGGCAGCCGCGGAGGCCTTCAGTCAGTGGATGCGCCGAAAGCCCATCGACATCGGCAACACCGTGCGCCGCGGCATCGCCGGCTATCGACGCACCGGCAACCCGGAGTCTCCGCCAAGCGAGTTCGATGCCGGCAATGGCGCCTGCATGCGCTGCCTACCGGTGGCGCTCGCCACCCTCGGCGCGGACATCGCCCAGGTGGACGCAGCCAACCGCGCGCAGGCGCACGTCACCCACAACAACCCCACCTCAGATGCCGGCACCTTGTGTGTCCTGCGCATGGTGCAGACGGCCATGCTCGGTGGCGACCGCGCGGCACTTGCGGCCATCGCCGACGAGCTGGTGGCCCTCGACCCCGCGTATGACTACGCCCGCAAGCGCAGCGAAAACCCGAGCGGCTATATCGTGGAGACCTTGCGCACCGTGTTCCAGGCGATGTTCGCAACCGACAGCTTCGAGTCGGCACTCATCGAGTGTGTCAACCGCGGGGGCGACGCCGACACCACTGGCGCCATCATTGGCATGATCGCCGGCGCCCTCTACGGCCCAACCGCCATCCCCACCCGCTGGATGCGCCACCTGGAGCGCGATATCCGCCTAGAGTGTATCGAGCAGGCGCAGGATCTCATCAAGCTCGCACCGCTGTACGCGACCGCCAGCCGCTGAACCGCTCTGGATGGAGTCCGGATTGGGTCCGGTGGTGCCGAGGTGTGATGGGCGGTGCGAGGCCGCACCGGCCAGGAGATTCAGGGAGATTCAGGGAGATTCAGCGCGAACGCCCCGGGCTAAGCCGCCTGTGCCGCGATGGCATCGCCGGTACCGATGACCTCATTGCGCTCGTTGCAGTAGACCAAGGAGGGCTTGAAGGTCAGCGCTTCCTGCTCACTCATGCTGGCATAGCAGCAAATGATGACGCGGTCGGCTGGGCGCGCCTTGTGGGCAGCGGCGCCGTTAATGGAGATGACCCGGGACCCGGCCTCCGCGCGGATGGCGTAGGTGGTAAACCGCTCGCCGTTGGTGACGTTGTAGATGTGCAGCTGCTCGTACTCACGGATACCGGCGCAGCGCATGAGCTCCTCGTCGATGGCACAGGAGCCCTCGTAGTCCAGTTCCGCATGCGTCACGCAGGCGCGGTGCAGCTTGCATTTCAGCAACGTCAGTTGCATGGCCTGGATTCCTCCTTTAAGCCCTAGACAGAACGTTCGCGGGCCGAATCTGTTGCTGTAGCGCGTTGCGGCTGGCTGTTGGCGACTGCGCCGTCGTGAGCTCGCAGCGGTCGCGACGAGCAGCAGGCTGCGCCAGCGGGGCTTTGCTGCGGTGCAATATGCCCCTTATTGTCGCAATCCGTGCGCCCGACTCGCAAGCGAAAACCCGACTTTCCTTGACCGTTGCCCGGCGGCCCCAAGCCGCTCTTGGCAGCCTGCGCGGCCCACCGCCGAGAACGGCGCGCAGCTCAGCGGGGGGCAAGGCCGGGCCGGCTGAGCTCCAGATTGTCGATGAGCCGCGCGCGGCCCAGGTACGCTGCGGCAAGGACCACCAGCTCCGTATCCTCCGGCGCCGGCGGCGCCAGATCGACGCGCCGGCGCACGCTCACGTAGTCCGGCGCGAGGCCCGCAACGCGCAGCGCCTGCGCAGCGTCATGCTCGGCCTGCACAGGACTGGTGCCGGCAACCACCGCGACGGCCAGGTCTTGCAAGGCGCGGAAGAGCGCCGGCGCCCGACTGCGCTCGGCAGCGGTGAGATAGGCGTTGCGGGAGCTCATGGCCAGCCCGTCCGGCTCGCGCACCGTCGGCAAGCCGACGATGTTCACCGCCATGTTCAGGTCCGCGGCCATGCGCCGGATCAGCAGCAACTGCTGATAGTCCTTCTGCCCGAACACGGCCAGATCCGGCTGCACCAGGTTAATGAGTTTGGCGACGACGGTGGTGACACCGCGGAAATGCCCCGGCCGGCTCGACCCGCACAGCGTCGCCGAGAGCCCGGGCACCTCCACCACCGTATGGTCGTCGCGCCCCTGGGGGTACATGGTCGCCTCCGAGGGCGCAAACAGCAGGTCGCAGCCGACGGCGGCGAGACGCTGCGTGTCTGCGGCGAGGGTGCGCGGATAGCTGTCCAAGTCTTCGGCGGGGCCGAACTGGAGCGGATTGACGAACACCGTGGCGACCACGCGGTCTGCGCCCTCGCGGGCGCCTTGCACCAGCGCAAGGTGGCCGGCGTGCAAATGGCCCATAGTGGGTACCAGGCCGATGCGCAGTCTGGCGCGGCGCCAGTCGGCGAGCGTTGCGCGCAACGCGGGGATGTCGTGTAACGTCTCCATCAGCGTCATTGTGTATGGTGGACGTCGCCGCCGAGGGCCAAGGAGCGGACGCACAGTCTTGGCATCGGGGGTTGCGCCTCGGCTCTTTCCCCCTGCCGGCACCTGGCACACGACGCGGCGTGAAAACTTGACGCATCCGCAAACGTCTCGCGGGCTCAAGCAATATAGGTCCGAGGCCCTGGCCAATGACAAACCGTTGTCGCGCTGACACCCCGCTCGTGCTTCGCTCGATGCTAGCGCCTCACCAGGGGTTGCCCAAAGAGACCTCAGTACAGGACGTGCTCCGGCCCAGGAAAGCGGCGCTCCTTCACCTCGGTCACATAGCCCGCCAGCGCGGCCGCAACGCCCTGGTACTGCGCCGCAAAGTCCTTGCTGAAGGTTGGCGAGCGCCCGGGCAGGAGGCCCAGCAGGTCGTGCAGCACCAGTACCTGCCCATCGCAGCCGGCGCCGGCGCCGATGCCGATGACCGGGATCTCGAGCTGCCCGGCGAGCACCTCGGCCAGGGCCGCCGGCACGCACTCCAGCACCAGCAGCGACGCACCGGCCTCCTGCAACGCCAGGGCGTCGGCGCGGATGCGCGCGGCACCGGTGTCGTCCCGCCCTTGATAGCGATAGCCGCCGAGGCGGTGCACGGACTGCGGCAGCAGCCCTAGGTGGGCGCATACCGGCACACCGAAGCGCGTGAGCCGGCCCACGGTCTGTACCAGCGCGCCGCCGCCCTCTAGCTTGACCATGGCGGCGCCACCCTCACCCATGAGCCGCTCGGCGGCAGCCAGCGCCCGGTCCTCAGTGGCGTAGCTGAGGAAGGGCATATCGGCAATCACCAAGGCCCGCGCCGCCGCCCGGCTGACGCAGGCGCTGTGGTAGACCATGTGCTCCAGCTTCACAGGCACCGTCGTCGACTGTCCCTGGAGCACCATGCCGAGGGAGTCGCCCACCAGCAGCACCTCCACACCGGCGGCCTCCAGTAGGTGTGCGAAGGCCGCGTCGTAGCAGGTGAGGCAGGCGATGCGCTCGCCGCGGCGCTTCATGGCCGCAAGCGTGGCGCTGGTGATCCCGTCGGCGCTCATGACGTGGCTGCGTCGGCACCACGCGGGGCGGCGCGCGGACCATGCTCGTCGGCCAGGCGATCTGGCACGTCGTCCGGGGGCAGCTCACCGGCCGGGAGCGCCAGGGCGATGGGTGCGAGTGCCGCAACACCGTCTTTGGGCACCGCCGCTAACAAGGCCTGCAGGCAGCCCTGGCCCGGGATGCGCAGCGCCGCCGGCGCAACCGTTGCCAACGGCACCAGCACAAAGGCACGGCGGTGGATCTCCGGGTGCGGCAAGGTAAGTCCGGACCAGGCAAGATGCCGACGGCCGAACATCAAGATGTCCAAATCCAGTGTTCGCGGCCCCCAGCGGGTACCGTCTCGCACCCGGCCGTGGGCACGCTCGATGGCCTGCAACGCTGTCAACAGGATCCGCGGCGGGAGCCGCGTCACGAGGCGGGCGGCGGCGTTGATGTAATCCGGCTGGCCCGCCGGACCCACGGGCGCCGTGCGATAGAGCCAGGAGACCTCCTCGAGGCGGCTCGCCGGCAGCGTCGCCAGCTCCAGTGCGGCTCGCTCCACATGGGCTCGGGGCGCGTCGAGATTGGCGCCGAGGCCGATATAGACCACCTCCGGCTGTGCCAGGAGCCCCGCCTCAGCGGCGTCAGCCATCGCCATCAGCCCCACCGGCACGGCCCTGCACGCCGAGCAAGGGCTCGGCGCTGCCATCGCTACCTGAGCTGCCACCGGCGCCGCCGGCAGCTGCGTCCTTTGGCTTGCGGCGTCGGCGCGGGCGACGTTTTTTGCCTGCACCTGCCATCTTGGCGCGGTCGCTCGGATTCGTGTCCTGGAACTTGGTCCACCATTCAGCCAGCTCCGGGTCCACCTCGCCGGCCTCCGCGCGCAGCAGCAAAAAGTCATATGCCGCACGGAAGCGTGGATGCCCCAATAACGTCATGGGCCGACGGCCCTGGCGGCGCTCCAGCCGCGGTTGCAGGGACCAGATCTCGCGCATGGGCATGCCGAAGCGCTTCGGAATGGCCACATGGTGCTGCTGCGCCGTGGCGACCTCGTGGGAGGCGAGGGCGATGGCGTCCGCCCAGGGCGTACCGCCGTCGAGCAGCTCCTGGTAACGCAGCCGCACCGGCTCCCACAAGAGCACCGCGAATAGAAACGGCGGCACCACGGACTTGCCGTCCAGCACCCGTCGGTCCGTGTTATCGAGGCCGCGACTGACAAAGACGACGGGAAAATCGTGCTCCTGCCGTGCGAGGCAGGCATCGGTGGCCGGGAAGAGCTGCGCGAAGAGCCCATAGCGGCGGAGCTTCTCGAAGGCCTGCAGGCCATAGCCGGCGTGAAAAAGCTTCAGGACCTCTTCGAACAGGCGCGCTGCCGGCACCTCCGCCAGCAACGAGGCCAACTCCGGCAAGGGCGCCTCGCACGGCGCATCGATCATGAAGCCGAGCTTGCAAGCGAAGCGCACGGCTCGGAGCATGCGCACGGGATCTTCCCGGTAGCGGGCCTCGACGTCGTCACCGATGAGCTTGAGCCGCCCGGCCTTGAGATCTTCGAGACCTCCCGCGTAGTCCAGCACAGAAAAATCGGCGATATTGTAGTAGAGCGCATTGACCGTGAAGTCCCGCCGCAGTGCGTCCTCGGCGATGCTGCCGTAGACGTTGTCGCGCAGGATCATGCCGTTCTCGGTGCGGGCCACGTCGTCATCGGTGCCGTCTGCGCCGGCGGGGATGGCGCTCGCACGGAAAGTAGCCACCTCGATGATCTCGGGGCCGAAGAACACATGCGCGAGCCGAAAGCGGCGACCGATAAGTCGGCAGTTGCGAAACACCTGCCGGACCTCCTCGGGTGTGGCGTCGGTGGCCACATCGAAGTCCTTGGGCTCGTGCCCAAGGAGGAGATCGCGCACACCGCCGCCGACCAAGTAGGCCCCATGTCCTGCGTCGCGCAGACGGTAAAGCACCTTGAGCGCGTTGGGGCTGATATTGCTGCGCGAGATGGTGTGCTCAGCGCGGCGGATGATCAGTGGTTCTGAGTCAGCTATGGCAGACAAGGGTCGGGACGACTGAAGCGGGTATTATTGGTGACGGGTGGAGACGGCCCGTGCGGCTGATGGAGCTGACCGTTGGCGCGGCAGCCGGGGGTGGCGACCGCCCAGCCGCGACTTGCGGGCCGAGGGAGTCTGCGGAGTCGGCCGGCGCATACGGATGTTTCAGGACGCCGGACTTCTTGAGCCATCCGAGCTTTCCCGTATAATACGCGATTCGGGTACGCACTTCCGCTCCCTTCGTCTAGCGGTTAGGACGCCGGCCT
The DNA here is from genome assembly GCA_964524185.1 of uncultured Thiohalocapsa sp. Taxonomy (GTDB): domain Bacteria; phylum Pseudomonadota; class Gammaproteobacteria; order Chromatiales; family Chromatiaceae; genus Thiohalocapsa. Next base: position 13,116 of record CAZGCI010000003.1, read on the forward strand.
CTCACGTCGGTAACAGGGGTTCGAACCCCCTAGGGAGCGCCACTTTTAGCCCTGGATGCGTTCGGGCCCATCCATCCCCACTCAACCCCGTCAGGTCTCATCCCCCGACTTCAGCCATCCACCGCCCGGCACGCTAGCGCGGCAGCGGCGGCGAAAAACCGGGCGCAGCGGGTGTCGATCCGCTGCCCGGCAGTGCCAGAAAAAACTCCTGCACCCCGCTCCGCAACCTGCTAGTCTCCGCGCGGAGGAGATTGCCGTGGCCGCTTCCGAGTGGCATCGGCAAAAGGCATCTGCCCATTTCGACGAAATCGCCGGGTCTCCTTTGGCCCCACGCCGCTGCCCAAGCGCTTCTCCCGGCCCAAGCCCAGGCCCTGCCGACTTCCCACGAGATCGTAGCTCCCTGCCTCCTCTTGCCGTACTGCCATCGCCGATCTCATCGGCGGTGGCGACGGCGGACTGCCGCTGCCGCGGAGCAGGTTCGGGTACCCCAGACCCACTCGGTCAGGGGCGTCGAACGCGACAAGGCGGCGCCAGGACAAGCATCCGCAATCAGACTCCGCGAGAATACATCGATGAACATTTACGTCGGCAACCTTCCCTACAACGTCACCGAGGGCGACCTGCGCGAGACCTTCTCGCAGTACGGCAGCGTCGACACGGTCAGCATCATCACCGACCGCTTCAGTGGTGACTCGAAGGGCTTCGGCTTTGTAGAGATGGGCAACAACGCCGAGGCAGACGCCGCCATCAAGGCACTGAACGGCACCGATTACAAAGGCCGAAACATCACCGTGAATCAGGCGCGCCCGAAGAGCGACCGCCCGGCCCGCGGCGGTGGCGGCGGCGGCCGCTGGTAATAGGTCACGACAGACCGGCAGGATCGGCACGCCCCGCGCGACCGGCCCTGTCGGGCGATATCGCCGCACCCTTAACGGACCTGAGACGAGGCCTTGCATCCACCGCACACGCCTCGACCGACGACACACCAAGCCAAACACAAAAGCCGAAAAATATCGGCGCCGGAGGCAGCAACCTGTTATTGTCGCCCCTGAGGACATGTTGGAGTGATGTCAGATCATCACCCCACATAAGGCATCTGCCAGTTTCGACGAGACCGCACGGCCCACTGCGACACCAGCCCCCGAGCTTGCTTGGGCAGTCGCAGGCCAGCCCCGCCCACTCCCCCCGAGATCCGTAGCTCCCTGTCTCCTCGCGCCGCCACCGGCCGCCCACCTCTCTCCGAGGCTCGGCAGTCGGCGGCAGCCCGTCACCGCGGTGGCGTGCCCGCGCCGGCCAGATCGGCCAGCGTCGGCTAACGCGCATCCGCGGTTGCGGCAACGTCAACCCCAGCATTGTATTGCACGAGACACTTCCATGAACATTTACGTTGGCAACCTTCCCTATAACGTCACCGACAGCGATCTGCGCGAGACCTTTGCCCAGTACGGCAGCGTCGACCAGGTCAACCTGATCACCGACAAATTCAGTGGCGACTCCAAGGGCTTCGGCTTCGTCGAGATGGGGAACAACTCCGAGGCGGACGCCGCCATCAAGGCGCTGAACGGCACCGACTATAAGGGCCGCAACATCACAGTGAACCAGGCAAAGCCGAAGAGCGATCGCCCGCGCACCGGCGGCGGCGGCGGCGGTCGCCGCTGGTAAGCGCCAGCCTGTGGTCACCAGCTCGAGGGCAACTGCGCGCTAGAGAGGATAAACCTGCGGTAACCTTGCCCCGGGATTGACCCGGGCAACGGCTAGCCGCGGGCGACAACACCTCAACGCGCCGCCCCGCGCCCGCCACAGCGCTGCAAGCCCGGTCCCGGATACCGACGTCACGTCGGCGCCTGGGACCGGGCTTTTTTTTGCACAGACGACAAAGTCGCAATGCGATCCTTAGCCTTATACTCCCGCTTTATCCGCAGTTGAGGAGCAGTCTATGTCCCGCGCCCCCGTCAAGAAGGTCGTGCTCGCCTATTCCGGCGGCCTCGACACGTCCGTGATCCTGAAGTGGCTCCAGCAAGAGTACGGCTGCGAAGTCGTAACCTTCACCGCCGACATTGGGCAGGGCGAAGAGCTGGAGCCCGCACGGGAAAAGGCGCGGGCCGCGGGCATCAAGGAAATCTACATCGATGACTTGCGCGAAGAGTTCGTGCGCGATTTCGTCTATCCCATGTTCCGCGCCAACGCCATCTATGAGGGCGAGTACCTACTGGGCACCTCCATTGCTCGCCCGCTCATCGCCAAGCGCCTCGTGGAGATCGCTGCCGAGACGGGTGCCGATGCCATCAGCCACGGTGCCACCGGCAAGGGCAACGACCAGGTGCGCTTCGAGCTGACGGCCTATGCGCTGAACCCGGACATCAAAATCATTGCGCCCTGGCGGGAGTGGGACCTGCTGTCGCGGGAGAAACTGATGCACTACGCCGCCACCCATGGCATCGCCATCGAGCAGAAGCGCGACGGGACCAAATCACCCTACTCCATGGACGCCAACCTGCTGCATATCTCCTACGAGGGCTACGATCTGGAGGATCCCTGGGTGGAGCCGGGCTCCGATATGTGGCGCTGGACCACGGCGCCCGAAGACGCCCCCGACCAGCCGCAGGAGATGACCCTCAGCTTCACCAACGGTGACGTGACGGCCATCGATGGCAAGACCATGAGTCCGGCGGAGGTGTTGGCGACGCTAAACCGTATCGGCGGTGAGCACGGCATCGGCCGGGCGGACATCGTCGAGAATCGCTACGTCGGCATGAAGTCCCGCGGCTGCTACGAGACCCCCGGCGGCACCATCCTGCTCAAGGCTCACCGCGCCATGGAGTCCCTGACGCTCGATCGCGAAGCCGCGCACCTGAAGGACGAGCTGATGCCCCGCTATGCAGAGCTCATCTACAACGGCTACTGGTTCAGCCCGGAGCGCGACATGCTTCAGGCCGCCATCGACCAGACGCAACAGGTGGTCAACGGCGACGTACGCCTCAAGCTCTTCAAGGGCAGCGTGCTGGTAGTGGGCCGACGTTCTGCGACCAACAGCCTGTTCGACGCGTCCATCGCAACCTTCGAGGAAGACGCCGGCGCCTATGACCAAGCCGATGCCACCGGCTTTATTCGCCTGAACGCGCTCCGGCTGCGGGTGCAGGGGCGGCTGCGGTCATGACCGGCGGGACCGGCGGCGGCCTCGCCGATCGGGTCCGGGTCACCGCGGTTCACCAGCCCCGCCGCGGTGTCGACACCTCACCGGGGCTCGGTCACGGAGCAGTCGCCTATGCACTGGTATCTTAAAGTCCTCAAGCACTACAGGCAGTTCACCGGACGCGCCCAGCGCGCGGAGTTTTGGTACTTCACGCTGTTCAACTTGCTGATCATCATCGCGCTTGCCATCGTCGATACCTTGATCGGCACCTATTCCGTCGAGACGGGCTATGGCCTGCTCAGCGGGCTGTACATGCTGGGTGTGCTGCTGCCGGGCATCGCGGTCGCCGTCCGCCGCCTGCACGACACCGGCCGCAGCGGCTGGTGGTATCTGCTGGTCCTGATCCCGCTGATTGGCGCGCTGGTGCTGATCTTCTTTTTCGTGAAGGACAGTCAGCCGGGCGAGAACCAGTACGGCCCAAACCCCAAGGGCATGCCGGCCTGAGTTTTCGACGCCGCGTCGTGTGCCAGCATCCGGCGGAGAGAAGGGCCGAGGGCCAAGGGTCGAGGCGCAACCGCTGTCGCCATGGATACGAATTCGCGCCTCGGTCCTTGGCCGGTGAACGACCCGCTTGCGCGGGGGCGATTCGTCCCTTTTTGGTCCCGGGCAGCGCCGCGTTAGACCCTAGGCCCCAGCCAGTGAATAGCCTGCTGCCCCGTGCGGCCGACCCGGCTCCGCCCGTCGGTCTGAGGCAGTGCCTCGCTAAACCCCGGCGCTCAGTTGTTGCGCTGTGCCAGCAGATCCTTGAGTGCCCGCAACAGGTCGGTTTCAGTGATGATGCCAACCAGGTGACCGCCGCCGTTATCGGAGACGGGCAGGCAGCCGATATGGTCGTCCATCATGCGCTCAACTGCGGCGCTGAGGTCTGCGTCCGGCGCGATGGTGGTCACCGGATGGTGCATGATCTCACCGATCTCCGCCGGTGCTTCCTTGAAGAAGCGGGCCGCCAACTGTAGGTCGCGACGCGCCACAAGGCCCGCGCAGTTGCCGGCGGCGTCCAGCACCGGCAGGTGGTGGAGATTCTTCTCCTCCATGACGCTGAAGGCCTGCTGATAGTCAGCACCAGTGTCGATGGTGACGGGCGCTGGGCTCATGTAGTCGCGGACTTGCATTGCAGAAGCTCCTGTTGGTGATGAACCGCTCGTCCGGCGGGCCTGATATTGCCTCCAGCATGCGGCAAGCCGATCGCGTTGAGAAGTGCTGCCGATCAAACAAGCGTCCGAGTCGACGGTGAGACCCGTTGCGCATGGGTTTTCGGGAAAGCGAGGTGTGTCGCTCGTGCCCGAGCGCAAGGCACGACGACACGTCATCCTCTCATAGCGCAGTTGGGCGGTCGTCAGGGTGCGTCCCGCCCGGTCGTTCGCGCTTTGCCCCATCACCACAGCGCCATGACCACCGGGCGTCCGATGCGCGGCCGTTCCGCTGCGAATGCCGGATCATGGTGCGCGAGCACGGCCCTCGCAACGTTCAGCGACGCGTCAGCCGTCCGCGCACGACCGGACACCGGGTGTCCGCAGACAGGGCGCAGATACTTGGGTTAGCATGCGGCGCAAGCAGCAGTGACGGCTTTCCCATCACCGGAGCGGAGGCAAGACACCAATGGCTCGCGGCATCCAACTGAAACAACTCACCGACGCGGACCTCGGCTACCTGGGATTGCCGCCGGACACCCTGCAAGGCGGCCTCGATCTCGCCGGCGCCGAGGTGGCGCCCGTGGATACGGTAGCCATCGCCCGTGAAGTCAGGGAAACGCTGGAGGTGGTGTTCGACATCCTCACGGAGGCTCTCCCCCGAGCGCGCGACTGACAGGTCGTAACGCGATGGGCGCCCTGCTGTGCGCGCCCACAGCCTTCAACAGGGCGGGCCTGCCGCCCTACCCCGCGGGCACGGCGCTAACGGGCCCCAAAAAAAGACCGCCTCGGCAGGGTGTGTTCCGCCGGGCGGCCAACTGGCTTGCTGCCCAGAAATCGCTTGCGCAGTCGCGTGCTAAGACGCCTCTGGTCACCCGGTTGTAGGCTTCCTGCAACGCCGCCGGGCGCAGCGGTCCGTAGGCGGCCGGCGCGCTGCGTTACAAGTGCTCAGTCCGTGTTGCTCTCTTGAGTGTCCCTGCAGCGCAGCCGCTCGTTTTTTCGGCTGACTGTGACCATCACCGCGACGCTCAAGAGCGCAGCCACCAAACCACTCATTGTCAACGCGTCGAAACTCATCGTACTGCCTCTGTTTCTTGCAAGTGCGGTAGTCTTGAAGGCGCGGCGATTGCTCGGCGAACGCCTGCGGGGCAAGCTGCCCCGACCGGGTTTGCGACACACAGCTGCCGCTCTCGTCGGCGGCGCAAAAAACCGCAGACGGAGACTGTTGCCGGCTGGATCAAGTGGCGTTTGATCGACGGCTGCGCGCGGATGTTGGTGTGCTGAAGCCCGGCCTTGGGTCATCGATGGAAACCTTGTGCGATGCTCGACATTATGGATACGTGGGCGTCCCAAGGTATTTCCTCATATACTGATATTGTGACAACTTGTTACAGGTGGCGGCCTGACCACCCTTTGCCGGTCGGAGCCGGAAGCGTCTGACAGAACCAGCAACACACGACCGCTATCCGCACCCGACATGACCTAACACCATGCCCGCCCCAGAAGGCCCGACCCATGTGCTTGTCGTCGACGACGATGCCTCGCTCCGTGAGCTGCTCACGGTTTACCTGCGCCAAGCGGGCTACGAGGTGAGTGGGGTCGAAGACGGTCAGGCGATGTTCGCGTGGCTCGAGGAGCACGAGGCGGATCTGGTGATCCTGGATCTGATGCTGCCCGGGGAAGATGGGCTGACCCTGGCGCGGCGCCTGCGGACCAAGGACGACACGCCTATCATCATGCTCTCCGCCCGCGGTGAGGACATCGACCGCATCGTGGGCCTCGAGGTCGGCGCCGACGACTATCTGGCCAAACCGTTCAACCCGCGCGAGCTCCTGGCCCGGATCCGCGCAGTGCTGCGCCGCCGCGCGCCAGCGGCTGAGGCCGGCGCAGCGGATACCTTTACCTTCGGCCCCTACCGGCTGGACATCACCGCCCGCCAGCTGACCCGCGACGGTGAGCCCGTCACGCTCACTGGCAGCGAATTCGACCTGCTGCGCATTTTCGTCGAGCACCCCAATAAGATGCTGCACCGCGATCGGCTGCTGGATCTGCTCAAAGGCTATGAGCGCAACCCCTTCGACCGCAGCATCGATGTGCAGGTGGCGCGGCTGCGGGCGAAAGTGGAGCCGACGAAGAAGCAGCCCATCTACATTCGCACCGTTTGGGGCCGCGGCTACATCTTTACCCCCCAGGCCGAGGGCCCTGCCTAGGTCAAGCCCGTGCGCTCCCTGCTGCCTTCGTCGCTCTTCGCGCGGGTCCTCCTGACGCTGGTCCTCACCTTCGGCAGCTTCGCGCTCATCACATTCTTCACCGTCGTCTACTACGCCCTCTTCCCGGTGGTGCAACGCTCCACCGCAGACGTCGCTGCCCTCATGGAGCTCTCGGCGCGCACACTGGTGCAGTTGCCGGTGGACATGCGCAGCGAGTATCGGTTCAAGCTGCTAGAGGACTACCAGCTGTGGCTCCGCACCGAGGAAGAGGCACCCGACAACCTGCGGTACTACTTCTTCCCGTATGTGCTGCGCCTGAGCCAAGCGCTGAGCGAGCGCACCGGTACCCACGTGCAGATGCAGAGCAACGTCATCGACGGCAAGCGTTGGTTCTGGGCGGACTTTGACACGCAACACGGGCGTGTCTGGACCGGCTTTCCGCGGGATCGCATCAATACCAAGCCGCTGGAGGGGGTCTTCATCATCTCCACGCTGGCGATGCTGCTACTGGTGGTGACGGCCTCGGTACTGGCCCGGCGCATCACCTCGCCGCTCACCCGCCTCGCCCGCGCTGCCGAGGAGGTGGCCAAGGGGCGCTCGCCGGAGCCCCTGCCGGAGAGCGGTCCGCGGGAGCTCGCCAATCTTGCCCGACAGTTCAACGAGACCAGCCAACAGGTCCGCGAGCTGCTAGCGGACCGAACCGTGCTGCTGGCGGGCATCTCCCACGACCTGCGCACGCCGTTGACACGTCTACGATTGGCACTCGAAATGCTGCCGCGGCAGACGGACCCGGCGCTCAAGGCCCGCATGGAGCGGGACTTGGAAGAAATGAACGATCAAATCAGCCAAGCGGTGGAGCTCGGCAGCACCCTCGGCGCGGGCGAGCCGCAAACGCTCGACGTCGGAACCCTCATCGGCGAGGTGGTGGGATCGCGTCCGCGCATCGTCTGGCACCCCGTCCGCCACTGTGTTCAGTCGGTGAATGCACTGGCCCTGCGGCGCATCCTCGGCAACCTCATCGAGAACGCCCTGCGCTACAGCCAGGCCGCGGTGGAGGTGCGGCTCGACTGCAACCAACCCGCGGCGGTCATTCGCGTGCTCGACCGCGGTCCCGGCATCCCGGAGGCGGACCGCGAAGCAGTGTTCCGGCCCTTTTTTCGGTTGGAGGGCTCACGCAACCGCCGCACCGGCGGCTCCGGACTCGGCCTCGCCGTAGCGCGCCAGCTCGCCGTCGCCAACGAGATGGAAATCCAGCTAAGCAGCCGCGTCGGTGGCGGCACCGTGGCCAGCGTGCGCCTGCCGCCGGAACAGGATGAGGTGCCCGACACGCATTTGGGGCGCTCGGCGGAGCCGCCGCTCCACGCGACGCCCGAAGCGCCGACGGCGGCACCGCAGGACACGCAGCCGCCGAAGCCGCCTGCGACCGCAACAACAACGCCGCACGGGCGTCGCAAGCACGACCTTCCGCATCAAGACGCCAGCTCCTGAGGGCGCCGTCTCAGCCCTTTTCGGCGGCCTAAAGGCGCGCTGTTAATGCGGTTGACGCCCGCCCGGCACCTACCTACATTTCGCCCAATCGCCACCCGGCGGGCCCCGACCCGCCGGGCGGTGAGCGTAAATCCCATAAACCCACCGCCCATCGAATGATCCCGAGCACCGCTGCACAGGGGGAGACTATGCTGCAACCCGGCGATCCGGCACCGCCCTTCTCGCTACCCGACGCGGATATGGAGCGCGTGGACATTACGCGTTTATGGGGGGAGCGCCACATCGTGCTCTGCTTTTACCCAAAGGACGACACCCCCGGCTGCACCATGGAAGCGCTGGAATTCACTGACCTACACGAAGACTTCGCTGCGGCAGGGGCTGACATTGTCGGCATCAGTCGCGACACCTGCGCCAGCCATGGGGCCTTTCGCGATAAGTATGGGCTCAGCGTGACGCTCCTGGCGGACACGGACGGCGACGTGTGCGATGCCTACGGGGTTTGGCGCGAGAAGGAGAAGAATGGCGTCAAAAAGATGGGCATCGTTCGCTCGACCTTCATCGTCGGCCGCAACGGCGTTATTCGCCACGCGCTTTACGACATCAAGCCGAAGGGCCATGCCGCCCAGGTGTTGGGGCTCGTCCGCGATCTCTGAGCCGCGCCGCAATCGCTGCACGCTGCGGCGATCGCAGTCACGAGCATTTTTGCCCTCAGCCACCCTAAAAGGAGCAGTTAGACGGTCGTCAGGCTGCGTCCAGCGTGGCGTCCAGTAAACGTCGGGCTGAGGCCACGCCTCGCTCCCTGAACAACGGCCCTGCGTCGCATCGCCCCGCACCACCGCAACGTCGCCACGGGGCTCTCGCGTGCAGGGACCCGGCGGCTGACGCGTCGGCAGCGCCCTAGATTGCTTAACAGCGCCAGATGCTTGCCCATGCGGCGAGCTTCTGACGGCCCCTCGTACGCTCGCCACTGGCGCGTCCAAAGGCTGCGACGCAACGGTTGGCGCAAGCGCCCGTAGTGCGGCCGCGAGGCGCGACCCGATGCCCCGTTCCATCAGCGTGCGCGGCCCGTTATCGTAGCGGGTCGAAACGGGTCGCGAGGTCAAACGTGAAGCTCCGCTACTACATCCTGCTGCTGCTGCTGCTGTTCGGTCTGGCACCCTTGATCATCGCGGTGCTCATCAACCTGCCCTTGGTGCTGGACCGCACCGCGATGTTCTACCAGAAGGCGTACCTGCAAAACCTGCGGGCCGACTTCCGCGACTTGGATCAGCACCTGGCGAGCCGCGACGAGATGATCCGCCTGCTCGCCAAGCTGCCCGAGCCTGGCGTAATCCTGGGCGAGACCGGCCAAGAGGACGCAACCGACCGCGCGCGGGCCCGTTACACGGGCTGGATCAATCAGATGCTGCCGGATCAGCTCGACGTGATCCAGATCCTATTCCTAGACGCCGAGGGCAACGAGCGCTTCTGGTTGCGCCGCGACCCACAAACCGATGCATGGGAGCCCGCCGCGCTGCCGCCGGAGCCGCCGAGTCGCGGCTTCGTCAACGCGGGTATCAAACTGAAGCCAGGGGAGGTCATCGTGAGCCGCATCCGCATCAACCCCTACGCAGCCACAGAAGATCCGCGCCAGCTCATGACGCTGCAGCTCGCGAGCCCGGTGGGCGAGCTCGGCGGCGCCAACGGCCTGCCGCCGGGCCTGCTGCTCATGACCATCGACGTCGGTGGGTTAGCAGAGTATTACCGCGACACCCTCTGGGTCACCAACGACGGTAGCTATGTCCGCCCGGGCGAGCCCCTGAGCGAGACCGCCACCGCGTTCCGCGACTTTGCAGGACTAGAGCAGATCTTCGCAGAAGCCAAGCTCGCCTTGTGGAAAAACCCGAGCGGCCCGCCCCTGCTCTGGGTGCCCATGTTCCTGACGGAAGAGGGCGTGCCCCTGTGGGTGGGCCGGCCCGTGGACCCCTCTCCCATCGAGCAGTTCCGCGACGCGCTGATGGGCCGCGTCCTGTCCATCATCCTGGTGTTGGTGCTGATGGTGCTGCTGATCGCCCGTTGGCTTGCAAACCGCGCCGAGCGATTCGGCCAGGAGCTCACCAGCGGAGTAGAGTCCATCCTGCGCGACAGCGAGCCCAAGCGTTTCGACTGGCAGGGACCGCAAGAGGTGCGCGCGCTCGGCCGCCAGTTGAACGCGCTCGCGCGTAACCATGCCGAGCACATTGCCACCGAGCGCGAGCACACCCGCGAGCTGGAGCAATCCAACCGCTACAAGTCGGAGTTCTTGGCCAACGTGAGCCATGAACTGCGCACGCCGCTGAACTCGATCTTGCTGCTGTCGAAGATGCTCGCCGCGCAGGAGTCCGGTCTTGACCACGAACAGCGCCGGCAAGCCCAGGTCATCAACGAGGCCGGCCGCGACCTGCGCACCATGATCGACAATATCTTGGATATTTCCCGTATCGAGGCGGGTCCGGTGACCGTGAGCCTCGAATGGGTGGACCTGGCGCCCATGCTCGCGGAGCTCGCCGAAATGATGCGCCCGCCCATGACCCAAAAGGGGCTGGCGCTGCACCTGGACATCGCCGCCGACGCGCCGGAGCGAGCCTACACGGACCGCGGGAAACTGCGCCAGATCCTGAAGAACTTCCTCTCCAACGCCGCGAAGTTCACCGATACCGGCACGGTCACCATCGCCGTGACGCCAGGCACGGCGACACGCCCGCTCGCCATTACGGTGGTGGACACGGGGATTGGCATCCCACCCGGCAAGGAGGACATCATCTTCGAGGCCTTTCAGCAGGCCGACGGCTCTACCCGCCGGCGCTACGGCGGCACCGGCCTCGGGCTCTCCATCAGCCGCGAGCTGGCGCAGTTGCTCGGCGGGGAGATCACGGTCGAGAGCACACTCGGTGAAGGCTCACGCTTCACGCTGCGCCTGCCGTTGGCCCTGGACCCCGCACAGTTGGACGCGGTGGAAATCTTGGAGCACCGCTCCGCACCGAGCCGTCTGGACAAGGCTGCCGAATCGACGACCACAGCGCCTCGCGCAGCGACGCCGGCATCGCCGCCCGAGGCGCCAGCTCCGGCGTCGCCGCTCTCCCCCAACAGCGCGCGTTGGGTGCTGCTGGTGGAGCGGGACGTGAAATGTTTGGTGACGGCCACATCCGAACTCGAGGCCATGGGGGTGCGCGTGCAGACGGCAGCCGACGCGGATGAGGCCCTGGAGACCCTGGCGGAAGAGCGCGACTGCGCGCTCGTGCTGCTCGCCGCTTCGGCATCAGCGGAAGAAAGCTGTGCTAGGATCAAGCAGATAAACGCCGAGGCTTCCGGCGCTCGCCCCCCGGTCTTCATCGTCGGTGACCTCGATGAGCCACAACGCGAGCATTGCCGGGCGGCCGGCGCCGAAGGGTTCCTCCCCAAACCGCTCGGGCGCACCGCCATGGCGGACATTCTGGAACAGGCGCTGGCAACGGCGCCGAGTCACCCCAGCGAGGCAGCGGCACAGGACATTGCATGACAGCTGGCACGACACAGGCTACCGGCTACAAAATCCTGATCGTCGATGATCATGAACACAATCTGTATACGCTGCGCACGCTGATCCAGAAGCACCTCGGTGCCAACGTCCTGGAAGCGTCCTCGGGGCGAGCGGCCATCGATGTCACGCTCGAGCACCGCGACATCGATCTGATCATCCTCGACGTACAAATGCCGGAGATGGACGGCTTTCAAACCGCGTCGCTGCTGAAACTGCGTAAGCGCACTCGGGACATCCCCATCATCTTCCTCACGGCCGCCTTCAAGTCGGAGGAGTTCCAGCAGCGCGGCTTTGCCGTCGGCGCTGTGGATTACCTGCTAAAGCCCATCGACGACAATCTGCTGATCAACAAGATCAGCACCTACTTTCGGCTGATCGCCAAGGAGCGCGCACTCAACATCGCGCTGGAAGAGAAGGTTGCCGAGCGCACACGGGAGTTGGAGCAAGCCCGGCAGTATCTGGAAAACATTGTTGCCTACATGGGTGAGGCACTTTTGGTGTTGGATGCCGAGGGCATCATCAAGCAAGCCAATCCCGCCGCCTGCGCGATGCTGGACTACCCTGAACCGGACCTGATCGGCCTGTCCATTGGCGACGTGTTCGAAGAGGAGGCCGACGAGGAGGCCGGCGCCTTCATGGGGACCTGGCTGGAGGCGCTCATTCGCACCGGCGCGCTGGCCAAGATCGAAGCGCGCTTCATCGCCAAGGACGGCACACGCGTGCCCATCCTGTTCTCGCGCACCGCGGTCATGGGTGCCGAGGGCGGCATCAGCGAGATCATCTGTATCGCCAAGGATATGAGCGGCTATGTGCGGGTCGACGACGAAGCCGTCTATCGTTCCAAGAAGGCCGTGAACCGGGAGACGGTGTGATGACGGTCCGGAGACTTTTGGGCAGTGCTGCGGAGACCCCGGAGTCTCGGCCGGGGGCCTGTCTGCCGGGAGTTGTCTGCTAAGAGCCTCTCGGATCCATAACGACAAAAAAAGCGACCGCTGCCCGCCCGCAAGGCGGGTGGAACCCACTAAAGGTAAGCGATGGTTGTAACCATGAACGAGCAACATCCCGCGGATCCATCCGCGCAGCCATCCCAGGAGGACACGGCGCTGACGGCCATGGCGCTCAAGGCGATGGCGCATCCGTTACGGTGGAAAATCCTGTGCTCGCTGGGCGACCGCGAGCTTTCAGTCGGCGAGATTGTCGAGCGCACTGGAACGTCGCAGAGCAATATCTCTCAACACCTGGAACAGCTGCGCAACAAGAACATCGTTGTGGCACGCAAAGAGGCCAATCGCATCTTCTATCGCATCCGCAACCACCAGTTGCTTGAGCTCATCGGTATCATGCGTGACGTGCTCTGCCCAGCGAATCTCGACGACCGCTATCCACGGTGAGTAGCGCGACGCCACCTCGGCGCCGCCGAAGAACCCCGCCAGGCGCCGCGCCCGGCCCTGCGCCAGGCTAGCTGTCACCGACAGGTCTGCCTAAGGCGCACACCCCGAAAGAGCGACCAATAACCTGCAGACGAGCCGCGTAAGGCACAGACCCATGCCAACCCTAGACGAAAAGCAATGGTTCTCTGAGGTGGAGGCCGGCGGCGGCAGCGCCTTCTCGCTGCGCATCCGGCGCAAGCTCCACGAGGAGCGCAGCGACTATCAAACCATCGAGGTCTACGAGACCGAGCACTTCGGCAACCTCATGGTCATCGACGGCTTCACCATGTTGTCTAGCCGCGAGAACTTTCTCTACCACGAAATGCTTGCCCATCCGGTACTGCTGACGCATCCGGCACCGAAGCGCGTGTGCATCATCGGCGGCGGCGACTGCGGCACCCTGCGCGAGGTGCTCAAGCACGACACGGTCGAGCACGCGACGCAGATCGACATCGACGAGCGCGTCACCCGCGTCGCCGAGCAATTCTTTCCGGAGCTCACGGTCAGCAACGGCGACCCGCGTGCACAACTGTTGTTCGCCGATGGCATCCAGTGGATGGCCGACGCCGATCCCGACAGCCTGGACGTGATCATCGTCGACAGCACCGACCCCGTGGGTCCCGCGCAAGGCCTGTTCACCGCAGAGTTCTACAGCGACTGCCGCCGGGCGCTCGCCGACGACGGCCTCCTGGTGCAGCAAAGCGAGTCTCCGCTCCTGCACCTCGACATCATCGCCAGCATGCACGAGGACTTGCGTGGGGCTGGGTTTGGCATCGTGCGCACGCTGTTTTTTCCGCAGACGATCTACCCGTCCGGCTGGTGGAGCGCCACCATGGCCGGCAACGCCACGGAGCTGCCACCGTTTCGCCGCCTGGACGATGCCGGCGCCGTGCTGGACACCACCTATTACAACAGCGACATCCATGCCGCTGCCCTAGCCCAGCCGGAGTTCGTACGCAGGCGCCTCGCGGCGCTCGACTGACGTGGCCCAGGGGCATACGAGCCGTACCGAACGGCACGTATACCAACGCTTTCGGCGCGTGCTCCGGAACGGACCCCGCCGCGCGGGGGCGCGGGTCTTTCCCCTGTGCGCGCCATGCGGCCCCAGGGCGGCCATCAGAGCGATCCGCGATCACGGCTATACTCAAGTAGGGGCAACAGACACCAGGAGGACGGCAATGACGATCGCAACGCGTGTCGAAGACTATCTGAAACAGAACGCCGTCGACTTCCAACTGCTGGCGCACAAGACCACCGGCTCGACGCATGAATCGGCGGACGCTGCACATATCCCAGACGACCACCTCGCGAAGGGCGTGATGGTGCACGACAACCAGGGCCACGCGATGGTCGTGCTGCCGGGAGATGCCTGGCTTGGGCTGGAGATGTTGAACAACGCCAGCGGACGCGCCTTCCGGCTGGATGAAGAATCCGAGCTGACCGACATGTTCCCGGACTGCGACCCGGGCGCCGTGCCACCACTTGGCACCGCCTACGGTCTCGAGACCTACATGGACGAGGCGCTGACAACGCTGGCCGACGTCTACTTCGAGGCTGGCGACCATCGCCACCTGGTGCGGGTGGGCGGACCGGACTTTGTCCGTCTGCTGCACGGCGTCCGGCTCGGACACTTCGGTCGGCAGGGCTAATCCGGCCGCCGGTAACATAGCGCCGACCGGAATGCCTGCGTGAAGCTACCGCTGCCTCTGACGCGCGCAGCAACCACACGGAACCTGCACCGCCGTTGCGGTCCGGCAGCGGCGGCGGGAAGAGGGACGAGCTGTGTGGAGATGTACAGCACGCCGAGGGGCATGAGGGTGGACAAAAACCCTGTTAGCCGGCGATGGTCTCCATGCGCCCGGCGAGGCTGAAGTCCAGCTCGGTAATGCCGCCGGCGTCGTGTGTGGCCAGATCCACACGCACGGTGCGGTAGACATTGAACCACTCTGGGTGGTGGTCCATCGACTCTGCCACCAGCGCGGCGCGGGCCATGAAGCCGAAGGCTTCATTGAAGTCTTTGAACTGGAACTCTTTGTGCAGCTTGCCGCCCTCGACCGTCCAAGGCGCCGACGCGGAGGCGTTAAGGGCGGTGAGGGCGCTGGCGATCTCCTGCTCGGTCAGCTGGGTGCGGCTCATCGTGATCTCCTGGTTGGCGACAACGATGCGGAAGTTGCCCCGGCGCAGCCGTGGTTCAAGTGGGAGGCCATCGGCAGGGCAGAGGGGCGCTGTTCAGGGTAGCGCCGCTGCGCATTCGGCAGCGGCACATGCAGCAGCAGCGGGCCGCAGCTCAGCTGCCGGTCTTGTCCTCGGTGACCTCGGCGGCGGCTTCCTCGGCCTGCTTGGCGCTGCGCTTGGCCCTGGTGACCGCCTCCTCGACCACGGCTTTGGCCTTCTCGGAGACGTTTTCGGCGCCGTCTCCCACGGCCTCGACTGCGGCCGTGGCCTTCTCCTTGGTGGTGCGACCAAGGGCCGGCAGCCACTCGGCCAGCTTGGCGCCACTGGCCTTCACCCGGGCTACAGCCTTGCCGGTCATCTGCGCAATGCGCTGTTGCAGGGCCTTGTCCGTGGCCCCGTAGGTTGCGAGCGAGCCCACTGCAACGCCTGCAGCGAAAGGAATGAGCGGGAATGCCATGGGTACCTCCTTTAGACGGCGGGCAACCGGCGGGCGGCCAACGCACACCGGCCCGCGGATGAACCAGACGCGCCCCGAGGCGGGCGTGGGCCCGACGGCGGCGACGCCCCCGGCCTGTGCGCCGCCCGGGCGGCCGCAGCACCGGGAGCGCGTAGTGACGCTCCCTTCAAGCGTAGCAGATGACGGAGAGGCCACAGCCCATGGGCGGCGCGCAGCACAGGCGCGCGAGTTCAGGCGGCCTGTCGCTCCTCCAGCTTGCGGATCAGCGGATAGAGGTGCTCGGTCTCGCGCTGGATACGGTCCAGGACGAGGGCGAACATTTGCTCGGTCTCGGCGAGAAATTCGTCGTGATTGCGGATGGTGAGACGGCGATTCGACTCGTTACACCAGTCCTTGAGGTACTTGTTGAAGATGCGCTTGATCTCCGTTGAGCCCGACAGGAAACGATCGGCGGTGTTCTTCACCGTCTGGTCGGGGTAGGAGATCAGCTTGCCGCAGAACTCACGGTCCACCAGCTCGATGTGCTCCTTGACCTTGCCGGTGTACTCGAAGAAGACATCGCAGGCGGTCTCGGTATCGCACATCTCCCGACTCTGCACGAGATACAGGAAGACATTAGAAAGCTCGGTGATCTTGTGGTTCTGAGCGTGCAGTTTTGAGAAAGCAGTCATTGCGGGGCATCCTCCATCGGAGCGCTTTCGTTGTGTGAGATCTCTGGTGGAACAGGGTACGGTTTTCAGACCGGCAAGGTTAGCGTGCGGCCGCCGGGCGACGGCTACGGGCAGCGATCCGCCGGGGTGTTGTGGACATCAGCCCTATCCGTGAAAAGTGTAGCCGAATTGTACTGGTGGCGTCGCGTCCGCAACGGGGCAAGGCACTGAATCCTATGCTCAACTCTCGATCATGGCCTCGAGCCGCTGACCGGGTGGCACCATTGGCAGCACGTTTTCCGCCTTGTCTACCCAGACATCCACCAACACGGGCCCGGGCTCAGCCAGGGCCGACCCCACAACGTCCTGGAGCTTGCTCGGCAAACGCACCCGGTACGTGGAAAGACGCGGATAGACGGCCTTTAGCGCCGTGAGATTCGGTAACTGGCGGCGGCAGTTCTGGTCGACATTGGTGCAGTCTGCATCGCAATCCCACTGGCGAGCCAGGCACGTCTCGTGGTGATGGCCGTCGTCCATCATGTCCTCCCACTGGCGCACCATGCCGAGGAAACTGTTGTTCAGCACGAACATCTTGAGCGGGATGCGGTGGGCGACAACGGTGGCGAGCTCCTGCATGTTCATCTGGAAGCTGCCGTCGCCGTCAATGAGGACCACAGGATGGCTTGAGTTGCCGTACCAAGCGCCGATGGCCGCCGGCAGGCCGAAGCCCATGGTGCCAAGGCCGCCCGAGCTGATCCACTGCCGCGCGCGGCTGAAGCGATAGTACTGGGCCGCCCACATCTGGTGCTGGCCGACGCCGGTGACGACGGTGGCCTCGCCGCGGGTGAGCTCGGACAAGCACTGGACGACTGCCTGGGGCTTGATGAAGTCACCAGCGCCGTAGGGCAGGGGCATGTGCTGGCGCCAAAGCCGGATGCGCGACATCCACTCCGGATGGCGGGCGCTGCGATCGCTCGCCAATGCATGATCGAGGAACCGTCCCAGCGGCGCCACCAGGGGCAGGTCGCACTTGACGGTCTTGTCGATCTCGCTCGGGTCGATGTCCACATGGGCGATGCGCTTGTGATCCGCGAAGCCCTTCACCGCCACCCGGTCGTCGAAGCGCCCCCCGAGGGTCAGGATCAGGTCCGCATCGCGCAGCGCATAGTTGGCCGGCACGCTGCCGTGCATGCCGGGCATACCCAGGCTGTAGGGTCGCTCGAGCGGCACCGCGCCCAGGGCATTGAAGGTGGTGGTCACCGGCGTGTCGAAGCGCTCGGCGAAGGTGCAGAGCGCGTCGGCAGCACCGGCATGGATCACCCCGCCGCCGGCCTTGATCACCGGGCGCTCAGCGGCGGCTAGCGCCGCCAAGATGGCATCGGCACGGCCGGCGTCGAAGGCCACCTCCGCGCGGTGGCGTGCGCGGGGCGGCTCGCACTTATCGCGCACGGCCAGCTGAACGTCCTTGCAGATGTCCACCACCACCGGCCCGGGTCGGCCGCCGCCGGCGAGTGCGAAGGCCTCGCGCAGCATCCATTCCAGGTCAGCGACATCCTTCACGAGATAGTTGTGCTTGGAGATGGGCCGGGTGATACCGACCGTATCCACCTCCTGGAAGGCATCGCTACCAATGGCGCCACTCGGCACCTGACCCGTGATGAAGACCGTCGGGATCGAATCCTTGTAGGCGTCGGCGATGGGGGTGGTGAGGTTGGTCGCGCCCGGTCCGGAGGTGACCAGTGCGACACCGACGCGCCCACTAGCACGCGCATAGCCCTCGGCCGCATGGCCGGCGCCTGGCTCCTGGCGGCACATGATCACCTTGGGCACCGGCACGCCGCGGCGCAGGCGTTTGTTGAGCTCCACATGCAGCGGAATCACCGCGCCGCCCGTGTGCGCAAAGACGACATGCACCGCCAGGTCGCTGAGCACGTCGAAGAGCACCGCGGCGCCCGTGCGGCTGATGGTTTCGGCTTGGCTCATGATCGTGGGGCTCAGATCGTCTGGAGGGCCGTGTCGACCGATGGCGGCGCCGGCTGATTCATGCATGATACGGGCCTTGGCGCCGCGCGCCATGATGCGTGCCAACTCCCGTGCGACATCACCGCCGCCCGGCAGCCACCGTCGGCAACGCCCGGCGGGCTTGCCGCAGCCGACCCTTGGCGTGCCCCATCAGTCCCGCCTGCACCCCACCACCGCAGATTGCCATGTCCAACCTCCTCAGCCGCTGGTGGCAGCGCCGCCGTTTGCAACGGGCCCAGGCCCATATCGACCCGGCGCTGTGGCCGGAGGTCTGCGCCGGCCTGCCGCTATTGGCGGGCT
>CAZGCI010000003.1:31718-83320 GCA_964524185.1 uncultured Thiohalocapsa sp.
GCTGCTGCACGCCAGCGGCTCGTCGACACCGCCGCCCTCTTTCTGCACGAGAAGGCGTTCGAGGCCGCCGGCGGCGCCGTGCTGGATCTGCGCAGCGGGATGGAGCTTGCGCTGCAGGCGGCGCTGCCGGTGCTGGCGCTGGGGCTCGAGTGGTACCACGGCTGGCATGCGGTCATTGTGTATCCGGACGAGTTCGTGCCAGCGCGGGAGGTCATGGACGAGGATGGACTCGTCTGGGTGGATGATGAGCCCAAAAGCGGAGAGGCCTGGGAGCAGGGACCAGTCATCCTCTCCCTCACTGACGCCCTCGCCGGGCGCGAGCGCAGCGGCTACAACGTCGTCATTCACGAGATGGCACACAAGCTCGATCTACGCGACGGCGCCGCCAACGGCCGTCCGCCCCTGCACCCGGACATGGATGGCACCGCCTGGGCCCGACACATGCAGCGGGCTTACGATGACCACTGCCAACGCGCCGATGCAGCGCCCAATCTGTGCGTGATCGACCCCTACGGCGCCACCTCGCCCGCGGAGTTCTTCGCCGTGGTGAGCGAGCTCTTTTTCGAACTCCCGCATCGCCTGCGCGGCGTCTATCCAGACGTGTATACAGAACTCGCCGCCTTCTACCGGCAGGACCCGGCGCTGCGCCTGCGGCCGGTGGGCGCCAACCGGCACTGAAGGCGGCAACCGGGGCCGGTGCCCCTTAGCGGCTGGTAAGCGTCACGCGGTTGTCCTGATCGTCGATGGTGAGCTGGAAGCGACCGAGCACGCTCATACCGAGCAGCCCGGGATTGCCCAGCTTGTCATCGTCCAAAAAGGCGACGGCCACGTCCCCGACCCGATGCGCGCCGAGCCAAACGGCCTCGAGCTGGCCGGTGAGCGCCTGGGTGATGCCGTTGGCGGTCTGCACCTCTCGCGGCTCCAATGCGTCCGGGCTCAGACCCAGCTCGCTGATCAGGGAACTCGGCAGCACCACCATGTCCGCGCCGGTGTCGATGAGCAGCAAACGGGCCAGGCGGCGGCCGTCCGCCCCCTCCAGTGCCAACCGAACCGAATGTTGATTGCCTTGGCGGACGGTTGGCAGCTCGATGGGCGCATCCGGTGGCGGCTCACCGTCCACAGCTACCAGGGGCGAGGTCGGCAGCGCGCCCGGCTCCGCCGCACCGAGCACGATGACACGCTCGATACCGCCGCGGCCATCCGCCACGATGATGTGATCGAAGCCCTCCAGCAACACCCGCAGGCGCTGCACCGGATCATCGCCCTCGGCAAGGCCGATGGTGTCAGCAACGTGCTGATCGCCGGTGACCGTGAACCGGTACTCGGCGGCAAGCCGCGCAAGCTCGACGGCTACGTCCACCTGCTGGACCTCCGCAACGGCCGCTGGAAGCCCGACCCAGGCGAGCGTCGTGGCCAGCAGCAGGCCTGGAACGAACGAGAGTCTTCGCATAGCACACCAAAGGTGTTAAGAACAGCCAGGGACGAGCGGGCGGGATGCCCACTCGCACGCCTTCGATCGCGGCTGCGCCGCAGCAGCACCCGCAAATTGAGAGGATAACAGCGCTCGGACGACGCCAACTAGATGCGGCGCGGCCAATCGATCTCAGTGCCGAGGCAGCCATCAGGCAACTATCAGGCGGCCATGAGGCAGCTATCAGTATTTGCCTTGCCAGACAGTGTGCTGATAGCCTATGCGGCTTTCCTGAATGCTGCGCTGGCCGGCGGCTCGCGCTCCTCCATCTGCCGACGCGCCGTTGAAGCAGCCCTTCAGCGACATCGCCGAGGGCGGCCCGTGCAGCACCCGGGCCGCCCTTTTCGTGTTCGGCACCGACCACGGGTTTCGGGTGCAATGACTGACCATCAGCCCGAGCATCTGCCAGGCCACCTCATGGCGACCTATAGCCGACTCCCCGTCAGCTTCGTGCGCGGCGAGGGGGCTTGGCTTTGGACCGAGGATGGGCAGCGTTACCTGGATGCGCTGTCCGGCATCGCCGTTTGTGGCCTGGGCCACGCCCACCCCGGCGTGCGCGACGCCGTCTGCGACCAGGCCTCGCAGCTGGTACACGTCTCAAATCTGTACCGTATCCCCGCCCAAGAGATCCTCGGTGACCGGCTCTGCGCCGCCGCTGATATGGAACGCGTGTTCTTCGCCAACTCCGGCGCGGAGGCCAACGAGGCCGCCATCAAATTGGCGCGACTCTATGCCAATGGCCGCGGCATTCAGCGCCCCGAGATCGTGGTGATGGAGAACAGCTTCCATGGCCGCACGCTCGCAACCCTCTCGGCCACGGGCAGTCGCAAAGCCCAGGCCGGCTTCGAGCCGCTGGTGGCGGGCTTCGTGCGCGTGCCCTACGACGACCTTGCCGCGGTGGAGACCGCCGCCGCCAACCGCGCCAACATCGTTGCCGTGCTGGTGGAGGCCATCCAGGGCGAGGGTGGCATCATTGTGCCCAGCGCCGGCTACCTGACGAGTCTGCGGGCGCTCTGTGATCGGCACGCCTGGCTCCTCATGTTGGATGAGGTGCAGTCCGGCATGGGCCGCACGGGCAAGCTGTTTGCACACCAACACGAAGGCATCCGCCCGGACGTCATGACCCTGGCCAAGGGGCTCGGCAACGGCGTGCCCATCGGCGCTTGTTTGGCCCGAGCTGCGGCCGCAGACGTGCTCGGTCCTGGCAGCCACGGCTCGACCTTCGGCGGCAACCCCCTCGCCTGCCGCGCCGCGCTCGCCGTGCTGGACGCCCTGGCGGCCGACGACCTCCCGAGCAGCGCCAGCAGCCGCGGCGAGCGCATCCGCGCCGGACTGCACAATGGACTCGCCGACCTGGACGGCGTCGTCGCCATCCGCGGCCGCGGACTCATGATTGGCATTGAGCTGGACCGGCCGTGCTCGGCACTCGTGCACGCCGCCCTTGCCGCCGGTGTGCTCATCAACGTCACCGCCCAGCGTGTCGTGCGGCTCCTGCCGCCGCTGATCATCGATGAGGCACAAGCCGACCAGATCGTCACCGTCGTCGTGCAGATCATTCGCGACTTCCTCGGCACTGCCGAGCCGGCCGCCGGCGCCTAGGCGGCAGACGCGGCGGTCCACCGGCACCGAAACACCTGTGTGCGCCGCGCAGCGCCTACCCTAGACCTCGAGCGCAGCACGCGGCCTGCGCAGGGACATGCGCACCATTCTGCGTCTTTCAGGGAGCCCGTCATGGCCTCAGCACCCCGCCACTTTCTCACCCTGATGGATCTCGGCGCCGACGAGGCGCGAGCCCTGCTGAACCGTGCCATCGCGCTGAAGCGCATGCGCGCCGAAGGCGCGGACTACCGTCCGCTCAAGCATCGCACCCTGGCGATGGTGTTCGAGAAGTCCTCAACGCGCACGCGCGTCTCGTTTGAGGCCGGGATGGTGGAATTTGGCGGTCACGCCCTCTTCCTGTCACCGCGCGACACCCAGCTTGGGCGCGGCGAGCCCATCGAGGACAGCGCCCGAGTGCTCTCGCGGATGGTCGACGCGGTGATGATCCGCACCTTCGATCACGACAAGGTGGAGCGGTTTGCGGCCCACTCCCGGGTACCCGTGATCAATGGCCTTACGGACCGCTTCCACCCCTGCCAGCTGCTGGCCGACATGCAGACCTACGTCGAGCATCGCGGCGACATCCGCGGGCGCCGCGTCGCCTTCATTGGCGATGGCAACAATATGTGCCACTCGTACATGAATGCGGCCCGGCTGTTCGACTTCGAGCTGCGTGTCGCCTGCCCGGAGGGTTTCGAGCCGGACGCGGACCTGCTGGAGGTCACCGGCGGGCGTTGCACCTTGTTGCGCGACCCCAAGCAAGCAGCGGTGGGCGCCGACCTGGTGGTGACGGACGTCTGGGCCAGCATGGGCCAGGAGAGTGAGCAAGACGACCGTGCCACGGCCTTCGCGCGCTACTGTGTCGACGCCAAGGTCATGGCCGCGGCCCAGCCCGATGCGCTCTTCATGCATTGCCTGCCCGCACACCGCGGCGAAGAGGTCAGCGCTGAGGTCATCGATGGCCCCCAATCCGTCGTCTGGGACGAGGCCGAGAACCGCCTGCATGCCCAAAAGGCGTTATTGGAGCTCCTGCTGGTGGGCTCAGGCGCAGCCGGCTGTGATGGACCGTCGGGGCGAGGCACTTGCCTGGCGGCGGATTAGCGCCTAGCGCGCCGCAACACCTGCCCTAGCGAAACTTCCATATTCGGTAGTGGACGCGGCCGGTCGCGGTGTCCTCGGCGAGCCAGCGGCCGTTCTCGAAGGGCAGGTTCGCGTTGCGATACTCGCGGCAGCTGAGGCTCGACTCGGCGAGGTCAAAACCGTCCAGCGCCAACTTGGGCAAGAAGTATGCCCGCACCGGCCCACAATCGATGGGCCGGTACTCGGCTGCAAAGCGCGCCGTCAGCTCCTCACTCGGCAGCAGTCTGAGCCAAGCGTCGTAGGCACCGATGATGCTGCCGCCGTCCGCTTCGATCTCGACGGCGCTGAGTGCTGTTGTGAAGGCGTCCTTGAAGACCTTCTTCGGCTGCGGCGCCGTCGGGTCATCGCTGCGGGCGCAGCCGGCCATCACGATGCCCAGCAGGGCAAGGGCGCCGAGCTTGCGCAGTGCGCCGACGTGCGCATGGCCTGTTTGCCATGTGCACCGACCCGATCCGCCCGTCGTCGCCATCATCGCCCCCGCCATCTCATCATCGCCGTTCAATGCCGAGCAGTATGGCATGCGGCCGTCAACGGCGCGCCCGGCCGCCCAAGCTCAGAGCGCCGACGCGTTGCCCGCAGGCCGATCAGCGGGAGTCTACAAGGCGCTCGAGGCGGTCTTCAGCAGCGACCAGCAACGCAACAAACCCGCCGCTGACGAGGGCGGACGCAAGACCCGCAATGGATAGCAAATCGAAACTCATGGTAGTGCTCCAGATACAGCTTGGTTAAGGCTTGCCGAAGCGTTCAGCCATCGCCACCGCTTCGGACTCTGGGTACCATCTTCCTGCTAAAGGGTTAACCGAGTGTTTCGCTTGGGCGCAACATTGCAACAATGTGTGACGCCCACGACTCAGTTTCGTCTCTTTTATAAGACATTTAGGGATAGACCCCGCGGCTGCGACCTTACTGCGCCCCTAATGCGCCCCTAATGCGCCTCAGCCGCGACCGACGCCATCCGCCCTGCACCAAGCGAATGGTGACATCAATGCTCGCCGTCCTGCCGGCGCGTCACCCTCGGGAGAGACGCTGCTCGCTGACGGGCCAACCTAGGACCGACGGGTATAGACTGCGGGGTCTGGTCGAGCAAAACCCGCGGAGACCCCCGCATGCGCTTTCAAGTCAGCAAAGCGGAGATCAAGCGCGCCAACGTGCCGCATGAAATCTTCCTCACCAACCTCGTCGGCAACCATATCCTGATGGCGGTGGCCGCCGGCGGCGTCGCCGGCAGCTTCCCCTGGGTCATGGCCGTGATCCCCGGCGTGTCCTTTATGGTCCTCGGCTACACCCTGTGGCGGGCGCACCGGGCCATAGGCCGCGATCCTTGGTATGTGATGTGCCACTGGCAGGTCTGCGCACGACGCAGCAAGCTCTTTATCCTGATGCTGAGCCTATTGCTGGCGGTCGTTACGCTGGCCTGGGCAGCGCATGTGTACGGCGGCTTGATGAAAGAGGCTGCCATCGCGCTCGCGGCCGGCGTCGGCATCCTGCCGGTGATGGTGACGGTGCTAGGGCTGATCATCGTCGAATCCGACGCCCTCTACCACGCCAACCAGGCGCTGCTCCCGCGCTGGGTCGTGGAGCGGTTCCCGAACCCGGATGCTGCCATGATCGAAGACGACGCGCCGGTACCCGCGACACAGGCCTGAGGATGGCGACAGATGCAATGCCCTGCCCCACACAGAACACGGCAGCGCCCGGCGCGCGCTTCGGCAGTCGACCCTGCGGTCAAAACCAAACGCCGACACCGCCGCCGCTCCAGCTGCGGCCGCCACCGACCCCCACGCTGATCCAGGGCCGCACCCGTCCACCGATATCGCCGTAGGCCCCCTCGCGCTGGGGCCAGACCTTGGGCGCGGCGGCTTCGAGCACAGGGAAGCGGTACTCCGCCTCGCCGATGCGCCCGTCCAGGGTGGCAATGATGCGCCCGCTAGCGGTGACCCGCCGGCCTGGCTCCAGATCCGCGGTTTCGAGATATCCCGGGCGGCGGACGATGAAGCGCCCCGAGGCGGGCTCGCTCAACTGCGGGCGGCCACAGTCATCCAGCGGGTAGGCCAGCACCTCCAGGTCCGTGGCATCCGCCAGGTTGCGCGTAGACACCAAGGTGCCGCCCCAGGTGACGGTCGTGCCCTGATACCCATCGCCAGCAGCCACCACGGCAGGCGTGAGTGCGCGGTTGCCGATGGGTGCCCTGCACGCGCCAGCGCCAGTGCCCGCACAGCCTGCAGTCAAGAGCGCGGCGACGGCAGTGATCAGGATAAAGGTCCGTAGCGGGCACATGCGGAGCATCCTTCGATGGCTGAGTCCGAGTGGGATGGCTGTGGGCGCATGCACCGCGCCAGACCTGGGGTAAAGTCTCCGTCGGTCGGCCACCACGCCCCCCGAGGCGTCCTATTCTATCGCGCAGCGGCCCCAGTGCCTTCGGCGAGTCCGCAATGAACTGATGCCAGGATGATGCCCTTCGACTCGGTCATGCTCTCTGCGCTGGTGTTTGGTCTCATCAGTGCTGCGACCCTGCCCATGGGTGCTGCAGTGGGCATTGCCTGGCGCCTGCCGGACCGCGTCATGGCGTTCCTGCTCGCCTTCGGCGGCGGCGCGTTGCTGGCAGCGCTGACCATCGACCTGATCGCACCGGGCGTCAACCGCGGTCATTTCCCGGATCTGGCCCTCGGCGCCATCATCGGCGGCGCGCTGTTTAAGCTACTGGACTGGGCCGTCAATCGCCAGGGAGGCTATCTGCGCAAACCGTCCACGGCACTGACCTACTGGCATAACCAGGCACGGCGCCGGCTACGGCACGTGCTGGCCAGCATCCGCCGCACACGTCCGCTTGGGGATCTCTCACCACAGACCTTGGACCGGCTACTGGGCATCGTCCAGATCCAGGCCTTGCCGGCGCATAGCTGCCTGTATCGCGCCGAGGACCCGCCCAGCAACGCCTACGTGGTGCTGGAGGGCGCCGTGGAGCTGAGCGACCCCGTCGCGGGCGGGCGGGTCTTCCAACGCTTGGCGCCGCACGACGCCTTTGGGCGCATGAGCTTCCTCTCCGGACTGCCGCGGGCCACCGAGGCCCACACCGCCGCCGACACCAAGCTGCTGGTGATCCCGCGTGGGGCCTTCATGCAGCTGGTGGCCGACTGCGCCGAGCTCCGCGGCGTGCTCCGCGGGCTGCTCCAAGACACGGAATTGACCCACTATCTGCGCAAGCGCCACCGGCTGAGCACGGAGGCCGTGGCAGCCTGGCGCCAGCAGGCCCTAGCGGAGCTGGACACGGCGGGCGCCTACGACCCACCCATCGCGCCAGAGCAGATCGCCGAGGAGCCGGTGGAGCTGATGCGCGACGAGCCTCGGCTCGGCTTCTTCCCCGGCCTGTCGGACGCGACGCTCCAGCGCATCGCTGCGCGCTTGGTACACAAGCACGTGGCAGACGGCTACAACTTTTTCTCCCAGGGCCATCCCGCGGACCGGCTTTATCTGCTGCGCCGCGGCACCGTGTACCTGTTCGACCAGGACCAGCGCAATCGCCGCCCGTCGGTGGTGGCGGCGGGTGAAGGCTTTGGCGGCTTCGCCTTTTTCACCCAAGCGCCGCACGCCGTCACCGCCGTGGCGCACGACGCCGCTGAGGTCTCGGAGCTGCGGCGCCGAGATTTCGAGCAACTCCTGACCGAGCTGCCGGAGCTGCGCAGGCGCTTTGCGGACTACCTGCAGCGTCAGCCCACGCGCACCTATCTCACCGAACACCAACACCTGGGTGCACGTCGCGCCGCCGCCTGGCTGGACCGCGCGTCAAAGCGTGTCGCCGGCGGCCATCTGATGCCCCCGGTAAGCGAGATCACGCGTCAGGTGGCGGGCCATAGGAGTGCCGCCGTCGCCATGTTCCTCGGCATGACGCTGGATGGCATCCCGGAGTCTTTCGTCATCGGCGCCAATGTGGTCATGACGGGCGGGATCAGCCTGTCACTGCTGGGCGGGCTCGTGTTGGCCAACCTGCCGGAAGCGCTGTCCAGCGCCGCAGGGATGAAGGAACAAGGGCTCAAGACGCCGCGCATCCTCGCCATGTGGACAACCCTGATGTTGATGACGGGCGTTGGCTCGGCGCTCGGCGCTGTGCTGCTGGCGGAGGCCTCCGCCGAGCTGTTCGCACTCATCGAGGGCCTTGCCGCCGGGGCCATGCTCACCATGGTGGCGGAAACGATGCTGCCGGAGGCCTTCCATAAAGGCGGCGGCGTGGTGGGACTCTCCACACTCGCCGGTTTTTTGTTGGCGATCTATTTCAATACGCTGTAGGAGCCAAGGGGCGCAGCGCGGTGATCGCGCGCCGTTCTGCCGATCTGGACCGCGCAAAAAAAAATGCCCGGCGGGCCGCCGGGCAGAGGAACGTCTCAGTAAGAGAGAGACGAGGAGGACTCGGGTGTGGGCAGCCAGCCCAGAAGGCAGACGCGCCAAGGCCCCCGCCGGGGCCGGCAGCAGCGTCAGTGCATGAACAGGCCGCCGTTCACCGGCAGATTCGCACCGGTGACATAGCCGGTTTCGTCGGCAACCAAGAAGGCTACGGCGTTGGCGATCTCTTCGGGCTTGCCCATGCGACGCATGGGCACACCGGCCACGATGGCCTCGCGCACGTCATCGCGCATGGCCAGCGTCATCGGCGTCTCGACGTAGCCCGGGGAGACGGTGTTGACCGTGATGCCCTTCGCGGCGCCTTCCTGCGCCAGACTCATTGTGAAGCCGTGCATGCCGGCCTTGGCCGTCGCATAGTTGGTCTGTCCGAACTGGCCGCGCTGGCCATTGACGGAGGAGATGTTCACCACCCGCCCGAAGCCGACGGCGAGCATGTCGTCCCAAACCTGGCGGGTTACGTTGTAGACACTGTTGAGGTTGACGTCGATGACAGCGCGCCAGGCGTCCTCCTCCATCTTCTTGAAGGTCTTGTCCCGGGTGATACCGGCGCAGTTCACCAGGACGGCCACGGGGCCATGACGCTGCTTGATCTCGCCGACCATGCGCTGGGCGTCCTCGAAGGACGCCACGTCAGCGCCGATGGTGTCAATCTCGAAACCCAGGCCCGCTTGGTCGTTCTTCCAAGCCTCGGCCGCCTCTTGTTCCGACGGGTGATGATTGGCGACGACGCGGAACCCGTCCCGCGATAGGCGCTGGCAGATGGCGCTCCCGATGCCACCAATGCCGCCTGTCACCAGTGCGACGCGCGCTCCTGTCATAGCTGCTTCTCGCTGTTGTTCGTCTTGCTCATGCCGAGGCGTTGGCGCCGCGGGAATCGGCAGCGCCCCGGTGTCGGAGCCATTGGGCTCCGCGGGGGCGGGCAGACCCGCGGCGGACACTGCGAGCATCCCTGCCGCACCCGCCGCACCGGTGCCCCGCTGGGGTCCAGCGCCGCGGCCTGCTGTCAGACCGGGCGCTGTGCCGGCGCGCGGGCTGATCCTTCAGGCAGTGACGGCGTTGCGGACCGCGGTGTTGCTCTCTTTGAGCTCGGCCATGGTCGAGTCGACCCAGCCGCGGTAATCGTCGCGGATTTCACCGGCCAAGGTCATGTTGGTCTTGGACTCGGCCATCAGTTTCTCGCTCATCTCGCGGGTGATGTCGACCTGGCCCTGATAGAGCTCGCTGTAGCCCTTTGCCTCAGTGGCCAGCTTCATCATGCGCACGCCTTGCTCCAGGAAAATGTTCATCGCATCCATCTGGCGCGTGGCCATTCTCTCAGCCACCTTCAAGTTCAGCTCACCGAGGGCGCTCAAGCGCTCGACGTTCTGATTGGTGAGGTCGGTGTAGGTCTTGACGACGTCTTGGGTACTCATAGCGATGCTCCGGTGGGGCTCTGACTGACTGCGTTGTGGGCCGCCATTCATTTGACGCCCGTTATGCTGCGGTGCAGCAATTGTTGCAGTGCACAATAGTCGGGTCCCCGGCGCTTGTCAAGGGCACGTGAGCCCTAGCCAGCGCGCCTGTGGACGTTGGGCTCCGCGCACGCCCCGGTCTCACGCCCCGGTCTCGCGCCTCGTCCTCATGCAGTGGCGCACGCGCGGTGCGCAGTCCTTCGCCATCGCCCCAAGCCAATGCCCAAGCTCAACGCTCCGGCACTGGCGGCGGCGGCGATAGGGGTGCGACGGCGCCGGGAGGGACCGGCGGCTCAGGCGCAGGCAGCCCACCCAGCACCGCAGCGACGTCTCGACTGAATTCGCCGAGACAAGCACTGAGTGCCGATACGAGGGCGGTGTAGCGGGCATCTACGTCGCTGCCCGCCTCGGCGGCGGTGCCGACATCGACGATCGGACAGCGGTAAGCGTCTTCACGGCTGGTATAGCTGCGGCGCAGCCGATCGTCCATGACCGACCAGCGCACCCTCAGCGCTGCGACGCCATCGGCGGCGCCCTCGAAGGCCAGCACCTCCGCCGGCACACGGTAGTCCAGCGCCATGCGCGACTCGGATGGAAACAGGGCGACGCGGCTGGTGCCGAGCAGATAGGCCAGGTTCTCGCTCCAGACGCGGAGGAAGTCGTCCTGCACGCTGCCGCCCCAGCGGCGGAACTCGTTCACCACCAAGCGGTTGGCACCGTCACGGGTGACGATTTGCGGGCGGTCCAAGAACTGCGGAAAGGTGACTGGCCCGAGCCCGACGGCAATGCCGCCTGCGGCCACGTCACCACGACGTACCGTGGCGTCCGGCAGCGGCGTCAGCGTGTAGAAGGAGGACGGCGGTGTGCTGGCACAGCCGGCCAGCAACAGCACGGCTGCAAGCGCCGGCGGCCAAGCGCCGCATCGCCGGCGCGGGCCGTGATCTGCACCAACAGCACACCAATACACAAACCGATCCAAGCCCAGCAACCACATCAGCGTCCGCCTCCTTTGCCCTGGATGAGGGCCTCGGGATGTCGTTCCAGATAATCAGCCAGCACGCGCAACGACCGAGCGGCCGCGCTGACCTCGCGCATTGTACGCACCGCTTCCACGGACAGCGGCGCATCCGGCCCCAGGAGGTCGTTGGCGTTCCCGAGCGTGCGCAGGGCCTCATCCAACACCCCCTGGAGGTTGCCGAGCAAGGCGTCCGCCTCCGGCGCCAATGTGCTGTTGAGCTGGGCGGCGACGCCTCGCACCTCGGCGAGGAGTCCGCCCAGCTCGCCGATGGCGGCACGCAGGTCCGCTGACCCGATCAGCTCACGCGCGTCGGCGAGGGTGGCACGGAGATCGTCGCCGATGGCCTGAATTGGGAGCGCATTGACCCTATCCAGGAAGGCGGTCAGGCTGGTGGTGACGGCCTCCAGCGGCGTGGGCAAGGTCGGCAGCATCAGATACCCATCGCGCTCGGCGAGCTCCGCAGGTGGGGCATCGGGATGGACGTCGAGGTCCACGTAGAGGGCGCCCGTCAACAGGTTGCCAGTCTTGAGCTGGGCGCGGAGACCGTTATGCACCAGTTGGCGCACCACACTGGGATGTGACTGCGACGGCCCCTCCCGCGGCTCCGCCAAGCCGATGCGCTCGGGCTCCACCTCCACCAACACTGGGATGAAGAAATCCAAATCCTTGTCGTTGAACCTGAGCGCAATGTCCACGACGCGGCCGATCTCGATACCGCGCAGGGACACCGGCGCACCCACATTGAGCCCCCGCACCGAGCCGCCGAAAACCAGGAGATAACGTTCTTTCTCAAGATAGACGGGCTCGTTGGCGGCTCTGCGGTTTGCATAGAGCGGAAACAGCTCCCCCTCCGGCGCCTCGGTGCCGGTGGCTTGGAGGTCGTCCGGTGTGTCGAAGGCGACACCGCCGAGGAGCGCGGACACCAATGACTGGGTGTCGAGCGTTACGCCGTCGGCGCCGAGCTTCAGATCGATGCCGCTGGCGTTCCAGAACCGCGTATTGGTGTGGACCAATGCGTCGTGCGGGCTATTGACAAAGATCTCCACGTTAACGGCGCCACCGTCCTCGTCCAAGGCGTAATCGATCACCTGGCCGACCTGGATCCGACGGTAGTAGACCGGCGCGCCCGGATTCAACGAGCCCAGGCTATCCGAGCTGAGGCGAAACTGCCGCCCCGGCACATCGGTGGTAATCACCGGCGGGCTCGCCAGCCCTCGGAAATGCCTTCGCTGCTTGCTGCTGGTGCCTGGATCCACCGCGACGAAGGCGCCGGAGAGCAGCGTCTCGAGCCCGCTGACCTGACTCGCGGTCACCCGCGGGCGCGCGACCCAAAAGCGGCTGTCCTCGGCGAGGAATGGCTCACTGCCGTGGCGGAGCTCGGCGGTGACGGTGACGTGATCGAGGTCGCTGCTGACGTCGATGCGGTTGATGGTGCCGATGTCGACATCCTTGTATTTGACCTTGGTCTTGCCGGCCTGCAGGCCCGCCGCGTTCTGAAAGTCGATGGTGATGGTCGGACCGCGCTCGGCCAGGGTCTTCACCACCAGCCAGCCGCCCACCGCCAACGCCAGCACGGGCAGCAGCCAAACCAGTGATGGGCGCTCGCGCCGCACCACCCGGGCGCTCGGCAATGGGGTCCGTGCGGTGTCTGCGTCAGGCGCTGGCGCGCTGTCCGGCGGTGAGCCGGGCGTCGGTGGGGGCCGCTGCTGGGGCTCCGTCATGATCCTGCTCCATTGCGTCCCAAATGAGTCTGGGATCGAAGGACATCGCTGCGAGCATGGTGAGGATGACCACGGCACAGAAGAACACGGCGCCGGCGCGCGCCTCGATGCTGGCGAGGTTACCGAGGCGCACCAGCGCGACCAGGATGGTCACCACGTACACATCCACCATGGACCAGCGACCGATGGCCTCGGTCACCCGATAGATTTTGGTGCGCTCGCGCGGGCGCCAGTGCGAGCACAGCTGCACCGACACCAGCAGGAACAGCAGCATCAGCAGCTTCAGCAGCGGCACGAAGACGCTGGCCGTGAAGACGATGACCGCGAGCGGCCACATACCGTGGTGCAAGAGAAACAGCACGCCGCTCAGAATCGTGTCCGCTTGGGTCTGGCCCAGCGAGGTCACCGACATCACGGGGTAGAGGTTGGCTGGCAGGTAACAAACAGCCGCGGCAAGTACCAGCGCCCAGGTACGTTGCAGACTCTCGGGCTTGCGCCGGTGCAGCACGTCCGTGCAGCGCGGGCAACGTAAGCGCCCGCGGCGATCGACCTCCGCCGCGCGCTCGGGCACCACCAGCTCGCAGACATCACAGCCGACCACGCCCTCGCCCGCCGCCGGCGCACGCCGCACGTCGGGCGCCAGCGGCACGCGCTCCCACACCGCGTCTGGATCGAGCGCCGCCTGCGCCGCCGCCAACACAAAGATGAGCACCACGAAGGCGAACAGTGACACCCCCGGCACGATGCTGGCCATCTCGGTCAGCTTCACCACCGACACCAGGATGCCGATCATAAACACATCCATCATGCCCCATGGCACCAGGCTCTTGAACCAACGGAACAAGGTCGGGAAGCCCGGCGGCAGCCGCCCGCCCCACTTCAGCGGGGCCAGCACCGCGAGCAAAAGCACCAGCTGCAGGCCTGGCGCCAGGATGCTGGTGAAGAAGACCACCGCCGCCACCTCGCCCTTACCCTGAGCAGCGAGGTCGTGCACGCCGGTCATCAGCGTGGTCTCGGTCATTTGCCCCTGCATCTCGAAGGAGAGGAAGGGAAAGGTGTTGGCAATCACGAACAGCGTCAGCCCCGTGATGGTCAGCGCCAGGGTGCGGTCGATACTGTTCGGGCGGTTGCGATGCAGCGCGTGGCCGCACCGCGCACAGTGCGCGGTGCCGCCGGGTGGCAGCGGCGGGCTCTGCTGCAGCAGATCACACGCAGGGCAAAGGGTGGGCGTGCCGGCGGACATGCGGGCCAAGTATACGCTTGCGGCCTGCGGCCGAGGGCCGAGGGCCGAGGAGCAATCGCTGACGTAGAGGTTCGAGTCTGCGCCTAGGCCCCTGGCCCTTGGCCTTGGCCACTGAATGCCCCGCTGATTGGCCGCAGACCCCGCCGCTCGTTGGTCGGAGTCCGTGCCTGGCGCGTGCCGGGTGTCGGTGCACGGCACTGAGCACGAGACGGATGCAAAGCTAACGGGCCCCGTACAAGCGAGGCTGCGTCCCGTTGACGCCATCCGGTATCATCGCGCGCAGTCGGAGTCGCTGGTTGACTCGCCACCGGGCCCGGGAAGCTTACATGCCGAAGGCGGGCATGACATCGCTGCTGTTTGAGCTGCTGGGGCGCTTTGTGCTGTTCGGTGCCATCTGGTGGCTGCTCACCAGCGGCCGCACCGATGCCCTGATCTTCGGCGCATGCGCTGCGGCGGCCGCGGCGGCTGCACCGCTGATCATCGGTGACCGCGGCGAGGCGTCCGCGCAGCGCGCCCTGTTGCCGACGGTGCTGCGACTGCCGCGGCTGCTCCCGTTCTTTCTGTGGGAGTCTTTACGCGGTGGGGTCGACGTGGCCCTGCGCGCGTTCAGACCGCGCCTGCCGCTGTCACCGGCAATGATCGATTACCCGCTACGGTTGCCGCCGGGACCGGCGGCTGTGATGATGGCGAGCCTCGTGAGCCTCATGCCGGGCACGCTTGCCATCATCAGCGGCAGCGGCCTGCGCGTGCATGTGCTCGACGACGCCAGCGATTATCGCCACGACTTGGAACGGCTGGAGGCGCAGGTGGCTCGGGTCTTCGGCCTCGGGACATCAGCAGCGCAAGCCCCGGCGGCCAGCATGCTTCAACCTGATCCAGCCGCCGGGGTCCAGGGTGAGGCCCACACACCACAAGGAGGCCCGATATCGCTGCTGTTTGAGCTGCTGGGGCGCTTTGTGCTGTTCGGTGCCATCTGGTGGCTGCTCACCAGCGGCCGCACCGATGCCCTGATCTTCGGCGCATGCGCTGCGGCGGCCGCGGCGGCTGCACCGCTGATCATCGGTGACCGCGGCGAGGCGTCCGCGCAGCGCGCCCTGTTGCCGACGGTGCTGCGACTGCCGCGGCTGCTCCCGTTCTTTCTGTGGGAGTCTTTACGCGGTGGGGTCGACGTGGCCCTGCGCGCGTTCAGACCGCGCCTGCCGCTGTCACCGGCAATGATCGATTACCCGCTACGGTTGCCGCCGGGACCGGCGGCTGTGATGATGGCGAGCCTCGTGAGCCTCATGCCGGGCACGCTTGCCATCATCAGCGGCAGCGGCCTGCGCGTGCATGTGCTCGACGACGCCAGCGATTATCGCCACGACTTGGAACGGCTGGAGGCGCAGGTGGCTCGGGTCTTCGGCCTCGGACTAGCAGCAGTGCAGGCCCCTGCTGCCAGCGCCCCCGATGAGGTCCTAGGGTCCGAAATATGACCACACTGTATCTCGCGCTCTCACTGTTTCTGTTGCTGACACTGGCCGCCGGCTTATGGCGGGTCCGCCGCGGGCCCACGGCGGCGGATCGCATGCTGGCTGCGCAGCTGTTCGGTACCACCTCGGCAGCCGTTCTGCTGCTGCTGGCGGAAGCACTGGAGCTGCCCGCCCTGCGGGATGTCGCACTCGTCCTCGCGTTGCTGGCGGTGATTGCCGTTATGGCCTTCACCGCCAGTGTCAAGCAGGCGATTCCGGAGGAAGACGATGCTGATCATCGATAGCCTATCCGTCGCATTGCTGCTGGCCGGCAGCGTGTTCTTCCTGGCCGGCACGGTCGGCCTGCTGCGCTTTCCTGACGTCTACACGCGCCTGCACGCCCTCACCAAGGCGGACAATCTGGGCCTTGGGCTGGTGGTGATCGGGCTGATGCTCCAGGTGGAGTCTGTGGCGGCCGCGGGCGAACTGTTTCTCATCTGGCTATTGGTGCTCACCGCATCGGCCGCCGCCAGCCAGTTAGTCGCGAGTTGGGCCCAAGCTCGACGCATCAAGCCATGGCGGAATTGAACGTCCTCGACTGGGCCCTGGACGGCTTGCTGGCACTGTTGCTGCTCTGGCTTGCCTGGCGCGCGTTGTCGACGCCGCAGCTGTTTCGGGCGGTGGTCCTGTTCATCGCCTTTGGCCTCGTGCTAGCACTGACCTGGGCGCGGCTCTATGCCGTCGATGTGGCGCTCGCCGAGGTGGCCATTGGCGCCGGCGTCACCGGCGCCCTGTTGCTCGCGGCACTGGCACGCCTGGAGCCACCGTCCAACCGCGATCAGCAACAGCCGCACGACGGCGACCAAGGGCAGCCATGACTGCACAGCCCCATCCAGAAGCCGGCGCGCCGAGCACGGCGCCCGCACCGGCCGGGACCGCCGCGCCCGGTCGGGCACCCAAGGCGTTGCCGGCGCTGGCACGGGCCCTGCTCGCGCTGGCGTTGCTCGCCCTGTTCGGCGGCCTGGCACGGGCGGTCCTGTCGCTGACGGCGCCGGCGCCCGGCCTGTCTGCGCTCGTCGCTGCACACCTAGAGGACAGCGGTGTCGCGCATCCGGTGACGGCGGTACTGCTGAATTTCCGCGGCTATGACACGCTGCTGGAGGTCGCCGTCCTGCTGCTGGCACTGATCGGCACCTGGTCTATCGCCAAAGCGCGGGGCTGCGATGCCGACCCACCCGGCCCACTCCTGCGGGAGCTGCCGCGGCTGTTGGTACCACTGATGGTGCTGATGGCCGGCTATCTGCTCTGGGTTGGCGCCTACGCACCGGGCGGCGCCTTTCAGGCTGGCTCCTTACTGGGTGGCGTCGGCATTATGCTGTGCCTGAGCGGACGCCGGCTGCCGCAGTGGACGGCGGGCCTGCCGCTGCGAGTCCTGGCTGCCTTGGGCGTTGTTGTATTTGCAGCGCTCGGTGTCGGCGCAGCCGCCCTCCCGGGCGGCGCGCCTCTCGGCTGGCCGCCGGCAGCCGCGAAGGGTCTGATCCTCGCCATCGAGCTCGCGGCGACGCTGTCCATCGGCTTCATCCTGGCGGCGTTGTTCGCCGGGGGGCGCCCATGACGCAGGCCGTCTTTTGGGGCCTGGTGGGGGTCGCGCTGATGGTCATTGGACTCTATGCCCTGGTCGTCCACGCCCATCTGCTGCGCAAGGTGCTGGCACTCAACATCATCAGCAGCGGCGTGTTTTTGGTCTTCATCGGCCTTGCTTGGCGCATGCCAGCCGGCGGCGAGCCCGCCGCGGCCGATCCGGTTCCGCAGGCGATGGTGCTCACCGGCATTGTCGTCGCCGTCGCCGCGACGGCCCTCGCGCTGGCATTGATCGTGAGACTGCGCGCGGTGACCGGGCGCAGCACCCTGGACGAAGACCTGGACGGCTGAGTATGCCCTTGGATTCCAGCGCACTGGACTGGCCACTTGCTGTCGTCTTCTTGCCGCTGGCGGGGGCGCTGCTGTGCTTCCTGCTGCCCCGCCTTGCGGTGGTCTTGGGCTTGGCCATCGCGGCGCTGACCGCCGCGGCGGTGCTGGGCCTAACGCTCGAGGTGCTCGCCAACGGTGAACAGCGCACGCTGCTCGGCGGTTGGGGTGCACCACTCGGCATCGTCTGGCTAGCCGATGCCCTCAGCGCGTCGATGTTGGCCATGACGGCGACGGTGGCACTCCCGGTGAGCCTCTACGCCGCGGCCTATTTCCGTGCCGATGGCACCGAGCGTGTCTTCTTCTGGCCGCTGTGGCTGATGCTCTGGACGGCGTTGAATGCCCTGTTCCTGTCGGCGGACCTGTTTAACCTCTATGTCACGTTGGAGCTGCTCGGTTTCGCCGCTGCCAGCCTGACGGCGTTGGGTGGCAGCGCAGCAGCGCTCACCGGCGCGATCCGCTATTTGTTTGTCAGCGTGCTCGGTTCGGTGTCCTACCTGTTCGGCGTTGCCCTGATCTACCACGCCTGTGGCACGGTGGACATCGCGCTGGTGGGCGCCTGCATGGTCGACGCACCCCTCCCGGCGGTGCAGACCGCGGTGGGCGCGATGATTGCCGGCCTGCTGCTGAAAACCGCCCTATTCCCCTTTCATTTCTGGCTGCCGCCGGCACACGGCAGCGCGCCGCCCCCGGTCAGCGCCGTGCTATCGGCACTTGTGGTGAAGGGCTCGTTCTATCTCATTTTGCGGCTCTGGCTCGACGTCCTCGGGGGCAACGACGGAAGCGAGCCCTGGCTCGCAGAACTGCTCGGCGTGCTCGGTGCGGTCGCGGTCATCTGGGGCTCGCTGCTGGCGCTGCGCCAGGAGCGCCTCAAGCTGCTGGTCGCCTATTCCACGGTGGCCCAGATCGGTTACTTCTTCATGGCCTTCCCGCTGGCGGTGGCCGGCGGTGCGGCTGCCTGGACCGGCGCGCTTTACCTGGTGCTGTCACACGCCCTGGCGAAGGCGGCCATGTTCCTGAGCGCCGGCAGCCTGATGCGCTTCGGCGGCCATGATCGCATCGCCGACCTCGACAATGCGGTGCCGCGGCTGCCGCTCACGCTCACCGCCTTTACACTGGCGGGCGTCAGCATCATGGGCCTCCCACCCAGCGGCGGCTTCATCGGTAAGTGGATGCTGTTGGAGGCCGCGTTCCGGCAGGAGCGCTTCGTGCTGGCAGCGGTGATCCTGCTCGGCGGCGTGTTGGCAGCGGCCTATGTCTTTCGCGTGGTGGGCCACGCCTTTACGCCGGGGCCGCGCAGCGACCGTGGCGTTGCGGTCCCCGCGGCGATGGAATGGAGCGCCTTGTTGCTCGCGATGTTGGCCATCGTGCTCGGGCTGACACTGCCGCTGCTCTGGCCGCTGCTGCAGATTGGGGGCGCAGAGTCGGCCGCGCTCGCCGTGGCGGTTGCAACTGGAGTGGCGTCATGACCCCCGTCGTCGAGGCCCGGATGCCGGCGGACGCGCTGCTGCCACTGCTGGTGCTTGCCAGCTCGCTCCTTCCTGCACTGATCGTCTTCTTCCTGGCCGAGACGCGCATCCGCGTTCGCACCACGCTGAACCTGGGCGGCGCGTTCATCAAGCTGGCCCTGGTCGGCTGGATGTTCTGGGGGGTCTATCACGGGCAGCGCTACGAGGCACGGCTGCCGCTGCTGGACGGCCTCGACCTGGTCTTGCGTGTCGGCGCTCTCTCACTGCTGTTCCTAGTCCTGTCCGCAGGCCTTTGGCTGGTCACCACGGTCTACGCGGTGGGCTACCTGGAGCGGGCGCCGCACCGAAGCCGCTTCTTTGGCTTCTTCAGTCTCTGTGTCACCGCCACGGTGGGCGTGGCGATGGCCGGCAACCTCCTGACCTTTCTGTTGTTCTTCGAGATGTTGACCCTGACCACCTATCCCCTGGTGGTCCATCGCGGCACCGAGGCGTCACGCCAGGCCGGCGTCATCTACTTGACCCATACGGTGATCGCCGGGGCGCTGCTGCTGGCGGGCACGGTCTGGCTCTACACGCTCACTGGCACCCTCACCTTCGCCCCGCGCGGCTTCGTCGGGGAGATCGCCGACAGCCATCCCGGGGCGCTCACCGCAATCTTTGCGCTGCTCATCGCGGGCGTCGGCGTCAAGGCTGCGCTCGTGCCGCTGCATGGCTGGCTACCTCGGGCGATGGTGGCACCTGCCCCGGTGAGTGCGCTGCTGCATGCGGTGGCGGTGGTCAAGGCGGGCGCCTTCGGCATTGTGCTCATCGTCTACGACGTCTTCGGGGTGGAGCAGGCCGCGGAGCTCGGTGTGACTGGCCCGCTGGCGGCGGTGGCCGCGGTGACCATTGTCTATGGCTCGCTGCGCGCCCTCTACCAGGACGATCTCAAGCGGCGGCTCGCGTTTTCCACCGTCAGCCAGGTGTCCTACATCGTCCTTGGCGTCGCCATTGTCGGCCCGCTGGCCAGTGTTGGCGGCATCGTCCATCTGGTGCACCAGGGCGTCATGAAGATCACGCTCTTCTTCTGCGCCGGCAACTTGGCGGAGACCCTGGGCATCCACAAGGTCAGCGAGATGAACGGGGTCGGCCAGCGCATGCCGTGGACCATGGTCGCCTTTACCATCGCGGCGCTCGGCATGATCGGCGTGCCGCCCATCGCCGGGTTCGTCACCAAGTGGTACCTGAGCCTGGGGGCACTCGAGGCCGGCGTGCACTGGCCGCTCTATGTGCTGATCACGAGCAGCCTACTGAATGCGGCCTACTTCTTACCCATCCTGCATGCGGCCTGGTTTCGGGAGCCCACGGGGCAATGGGCCGCACCGGCTGCCGGACCCGCGGATGGGCAGGTCGCCGTTGTGGGCGCCGATGGGGGCGCCGATGGGGGCGGCAGGGCCGCGGGGCCGCGTTTAGAGACGCGTTGGCTCCTGTTACTCCCGCCGCTTGTCACGGCGGCGCTGTCGCTGCTGATTGGGCTGTTCGCGTCGCTGCCGATCTCGCCGCTGGAATGGTCCCTGCTGATCTCGGAGCGGGAATTCGAGTATCCATGAATCCCCAATCGGCAGACGCGGTGCTCGCGACAGCGTCATGGCTGCCAGGCATCGCGCCGGTGTGGCCGCTGGTGGTGCTCGTTGCGCTGGCGCTCCCAGCCCAGCGCGGACCAGTGTTGCAGCTCGCGCGCTGGGCGGCCCTGCCGGCCTTGCTCATCGCGCTCGTCGCCCCCGCGGCCGTGCTGCCCTTGCCAGGCATGCTACTCGGTGCTTCATTGCAGCTCGATACCCCGGGACGCTGGGTGCTGGCTGCGGTGGCGCTGCTCTGGCTGGCCGGCGGCTGGCTCGCCGCGGACTGGCTCCGCAGCCCTTGGCGCACCATGGCGTTTCTGTTGGCCATGGCCGGCGCGCTCTGCCTGCCGTTGACCGGCGACCTGCCGAGCGCACTGGCGGCCTCCGTGCTGGCCGCTTATCCACTGTACGCGCTGCTCGGTGGCGGGCGCGGGGGCCGTGCACTGCTGACCTCGGTGGTCATTGCTGATCTGTTGATCCTCGAGGCGTTGCTCCTCCTGACCAAGGCCAGCGCAGGGTTGGACTTCACAGCGCTGCGCACGGCGCTGAACGCAGTCCAGGCGCCCGGTATCGTGCTAGCCCTCTTGGTGCTCGGCTTCGGCGCCAAGGCTGGCCTGATGGGGCTGCATTATTGGCTGGCGCCCGCACTGGGCGAAGCGCGCGTCCGGGTCTCGGCTATGGTGGTCGCGTTCACGCTCGTCGCCGGTTTACTGCCGTGGCTGCGCCTGCTGCCGACCGGGGATACGCAGTGGTCGGCAGCGGCCGCGCTGATTCCGTGGCTCGCGCTGGCGGGCGGGGTCTGGGCGGTGGTGGCCGGGCTCCTGCAGGCGACATCGCGGGGGCCGCTGGCCTACCTCCTGGGGGCGCTGGCCAGTTTCTGGTTGGGCCTGTTGGCGATGGCCATGGGGCCAGCGCCGGCGGTGGCCGGCAGCGAGGTCCTCCCGGCAGCGCTAGCGCTGTCGGCACTTGGCATGGCGGCGCTGCTGCTTGCAGAAGGCACCTCAGACCGGTACGGACGGCTCGCGGTTTGGGCGCTGGCGCTCCTCGCCGCGTTGTTGGTCGGTGTCGGGACCCTTGGCGCCGCGTTACTCACAGCCGCCGGCGCAGGCGGCGCGAAGGGGCCGCTCATCGGCTCCCTGGGCTGCGTCGGCATCCTGCTCGGGGCCTCGGTCACCGCGGCGGGCAGGGCGTATGGAAACGAGCGCGATCTGGAACAACGGGCGAGCGCGCTGCTCGTCGCCGGCGGCCTGGTCATGGCCGTGCTCGCGCTCCTCGCACGGCCAGAGGGGTTGCCGCTGACGACGACCTGGTCCAGCGCCGGCGTCATTGCCTTGACGAGCGCGCTGCTAGTGGGCGCGGCGCTTGGACCCTTCGGCATGATCAGTCTGGCTCGACTGCCGCGCGCCCCAGCCGGCGACCTCCTCGTCGTCTTCGAGCGCATGGCGGCGGGGCTCATCGTCCTCTGGGAGCGGCTCGGGCCGATTGTGGGAGACGGGCGCGACCGGCTGCGAGCAGCCCTCGAGTCCGCACGCGTGGGTGCGGCCCGTCAGCTCGACATGGACGCTATGGAAGCCCTGCTGCGCCGCTGGTCCACGGCGACAGTGTTGCTGTTGGTGACCGGTGCAGCGCTTGCGTTGCTCGTCAGCGCGGGATAGCGCCTCGGGACTGGCGAGTGGCCCCATCGACGGAGCAGTGGCGATGCGGCACTTCCGGAACATCCTCTATGTGCATGCGTTGGAGTCCGACGACACCTGCGCGCTGAGGCGGGCGGTTGCCCTCGCACGGGCGCATCAGGCCCGGCTGACCGCCATGGCGGTGGTGGAGGACCTGCCGCCACCGCGTCCACCCAATGGGATGGCCCTGACCAAGGCCCAACTCCAACAGGCGCTGGTGGCGGCATCGACAGACCGCTTAGGAGAGATCCTTGACGGCTTGGATACAGCCCGCCAGATCGAGGTGCAGGTTGCGGCGGGGACGCCGTTCTTGGAGATCATCCGCGATGTGCTCCGCAATGGCCGTGATCTGGTGATCAAATGCGCTGAGCCCTCTGGCATACTCGGGCGCTTGTTCGGCAGCGACGACATGCACCTCCTGCGAAAGTGCCCCTGCCCGGTCTGGTTGTGCAAGCCGAATGCCGGTGGCCCATACCGGCGCATCCTCGTGGCCGTGGATGCGGAGCAGTTCTATCCACCAGGCGAGTCGGAAACCCGACATGCCCTGAACATGGAGCTGCTCGAGCTCGCCGCGAGCCGGGCACAGGCCGACGCGGCAGAACTCCACGTCGCCTATGTCTGGTCTGCGATCGGTGAGAGCGTAATGCGAAGCACGTCGCTGTTGGCACCGGATGAGCAGGTCGATGCCTACATCGCGGCGGAGCGCCAGCGCCACGCGGCAGCGCTGGAGGCGCTGCTCACGGAGCTTGAGTCCGTCAGCGTTGCGCGCGGCGAGCCCCCACCGGAGCCAATCAGGCATCTGCCGAAGGGCTCCGCCCGCAGCGAGCTGCCGACGCTCGCCCGGCGTATCGACGCCGACCTGGTCATCCTGGGCACGCTGGGACGCACCGGCGTCCCTGGTCTGTTCATCGGTAACACGGCGGAGTCCGTGCTCCACCAAGTGGACTGCTCCGTGCTGGCATTGAAGCCGGCGGGGTTCATCAGTCCGGTGACGGCCCCGGAGCAGTCGGCCTAAACAGCCCGGTTGAGCGCTGCAGCGCCGCGCCGCTTAGGCCCTTGCACGGCGGCGCCGCGACGGTGCGGTCCGCTTCGGGCCCGCCGTCTGCTTGCGCGGCGGCTTGGGCTCCCCGTCCGAGATCGCCAACACAATCCCCAGCCCGATGCAGGTCACGAGCAGACTGCTGCCGCCCTGGCTGATGAAAGGCAGGGTGACGCCGGTGATGGGGATGGCCTTGGTCACACCGCCGACGTTGAGCAGGGTTTGGATCGTGAAGACGGCCGCAATCCCCGTCGCCGCGAGCATGCCGAAGGCCGACTTGGCACGGGCCGCGATCAGAATCAGCCGCCAGCAGAGCAGCGCGAAACAGGCCAAGAGCAGCGCAC
This sequence comes from uncultured Thiohalocapsa sp., assembly GCA_964524185.1. Classification (GTDB taxonomy): domain Bacteria; phylum Pseudomonadota; class Gammaproteobacteria; order Chromatiales; family Chromatiaceae; genus Thiohalocapsa. Next base: position 55,302 of record CAZGCI010000003.1, read on the forward strand.
TACCGACAAAGCCGAGCTCCTCCGCCACCACCGCGTAGATGAAATCGGACTCGGCAATTGGGGTGTAGCGCGGTCGCGCCTGGCTGAACCCCTCGCCCCAGAGGCCCCCGGCATACATGCCAGAGAGGCCCTGGAGTACCTGCCAGCCGGCGCCCGTGGGGTCGGCAAAAGGGTCCAGCCAGCTCGCCACCCGCCTTTGCCCATGGCTGAAGAACTGCAGCAGTGCATAGCCCGCACCACCGGCAACGAGTGCGCCATAGATCAGGTAGCCTGCGCGCTGGGTGCCCGCCGCGAGCTGCAGGAGCAACGCAAGGGCGAGGATCAGCACCAGCCCAAGGTCCCGTTGCACCAGCAGGAGGCCCAGCAACAGCGCCGCGAACAACACCAGGGGCAGCAGTGCGCGCAGCGGCGGCAGCGGGATTGGCCTGTGCCATTTGGCAAGCGCCTTCGCGTGGCGGTCGACGAAGGCGGCGGCAAACAGCACCACGCTGAGCTTGAGCCCCTCGGAGGGCGTGATGAAGCCCGTACCGTAAACAGCGCCGCGAAAGCGCTGGCCCGTTGCCAGCACGAAGGCGACGACGCCTAAGGACAGCAGCGCCCAAAACCACGGCCCCGCCGCCAGCGATCGATAGCGCCCGTCCTGCAAGGCCACGGCCAGCATAGCCATGGCCATGACGCCCAGCGGCAACAACACGTGAGCGAGACTGAGACCCTCGCCGGCGTAGATGCCCATGCGAAAGCGCGCCAAGAGCCCCACGCCGGCGATGAAGGCCACCAGCGCCAGCACCAGTGGATCGCCGCGGAAGCCGACGGCGACGAAAACCAGGTGCGCGCCGAGAAAGGCGAGCGCAAAGCCGATGGGCGGCACCAGGTCTGTCCAACGCACCGGCATCCCATCCTTGGGCAGCGCGCCGAGCACCATGAGAAAACCAACGCCGGTGGCGAACAGCACCCAGAGCAGCAAACGCCGCTCCGCGGCGCGTGCATCCCAGCGCTCCCCGAGACGCTCGGGGCGGGCAGGCTGCTTGGCCATGGATCAACGGTCCTGTCTAGCGCGGTTTCGCCAGCGACCGACGAAGGACCTGATCGCCGGGGCCGCACTGAGTCGTGGCTGGCAAAGGCCGAGGACCGGATGCCCGCAGCGCCGACCGGAACTGATCCTTGCCCCTCGGCCCTGCTGGCGCCGGGCGCAAGGGGAGAACGCCGAAACTTGACTCATCTGTAAACGCTTCGCGTCCTCAGGCAGTCCCGGGCAGTCCAGCTCCCATGCCCTGCTGACCTCAAGGCAGGTGGCCCAGCTGCTGCGCGCGCAGCAGCAGGTCTCGGGCGATGGGCGCCGCAGCGGCGGAGCCGTAGCCGCCGTGCTCCACCAACACCGCGACGGCCAAGACCGGCCGCTCCGCCGGCGCAAAGCCGATGAACCAGCTGTGCGATGCGCCCAGCGGGTTCTCCGCGGTGCCGGTCTTCCCGGCGATGGCGAGGCCCGGTGTCTCGATACTGCGCCCGGTGCCCTCCGCAACGGCACGGCGCAGCATCGACCTGAGCTGCCCCGCCGTGGCGGGCTGCATGAAGCGGCCGGCGGCGACGGGCGCTTCGCTGGCGATGAGCCGGGGGCGAACGGCGACGCCGTCGTTGGCAACGGCCGCGGCGATGAGGGCCAACTGTGCCGGTGTCGCCAGCACCTTACCCTGGCCAATGGAGGCCTGCGCGAGCCCGTAGCGGTCGGAGCTCGGGATCTTGGGGATGGTGCCCGTGCGCGGCGACTGCTGACGGCTGTCGCCGGCGCCGATGCTGATGCGGCCATTGAACAGGAACCGCTCCGTGGTCGCGCGAAAGGCATCATGGCTAAGGTGGACGCCGAGTTGCGCGAAAAAGACATTCGAAGACTGCACCAGCGCCGTCGTGAGTCCGATGCGCCCGTGCCCAGGCCATGCGCGCCCGGCACGCTGCGCCTCGTAATAGTCATGGTCGCGGATCTTGCGGTAATGCCGAGAGGTGGTCCACCCCTCTGCCGGGCAATCGATGAGCCCATTGAAGCCGCGGTCCAGCGCGTCCGCGGCGATCACCACCTTGAAGGTCGAGCCCGGCGGGTAAAGCCCATCGGTGGCGCGGTTCAGGAGTCGTGCCTGCGGGTCCGCGCGCAGAAAGAGATCGGCGTCGACCTGGTTTGGGTCGAAGGACGGCGTGCTCGCCAGCACCCGCAGGGCGCCGTCCTGTGGGCGCAGCATCACCACGGCCCCGGCACGCGCACCGAGGCGTTCAACCGCCAGGCGCTGCAACGCCGCATCCAGTGTCAGCGTCACGTCGTTGCCCTTGGGCCGCTTGCCTTGGGTCAATATCTGCCGACCGAGCGTGCCCCAGTCTTTCAGAGACTCCGGCCTGCCGCCGTTGAGCTGCACATTGGCCGAGGACTCGATGCCAGTCGCACCAAAGCGCGGGTCCGCGTAGCCCACGACGTGGGCGAAGTCCGGCCCAAACGGGTAGTGCCGCTGAGCGCTGGGCCCGGTGTCCGTCTGCACCACCCGGCTCTCCGCCAGCACCGCGCCTGAGCGATCGAGAATCCTGCCGCGCTCGATCCAGTGTGCGGGGTTGAACTGGCGCCGGTCGTGCAGCTGCATAAAGGCGATGAACTCGGGCCGTGCGATGCCTGAGAGCTGCCAGGTGGCCTGATACACCAGCACCGCCGTGAAGCCCAGCACCGTCGCCATACCCGCCATCGCGAAGCCCGCCCGTGGCTTGGCCAGGTGCTTCAAGCCCACCGCCGCGCGCAGGCCCAGCGCCTGCTGCAGCGCAAAGGCCGCAGCCAGCAGGAAGACGGCATGCAGGCCGATGCGCAGCGGTCCCCAGGGGGCGGACTGGAACAGGGTGTTCAGCAGATCCATGGGCGGGCTGGTTTAGTGGATGCGGCGTGCCGGCGGCGCCGGGGCCGGTGGCGGCCGTGACCAGCGCGGGGCGCTGAAGGGTCAGACGCTTTCAGGGCTGCCACTACGTGCGGGCTCGGCAAGCGTCTGCGCTCGCCAGCAGCCATGAAAGCTGAGCGGCACCACGTCCGGCAGCGCCAATACGCAGGCAGGGCCGTCGGCGAGGGCGGCGGCATTGTAGATCCAAACCTCGCCGGCGTCGGCGTTGCCGTCGTAGACGACGGACACAAGCCAGTGCCGGGCTGGATCATCCGCATCGGGCACCACCACGGGCTCGGACGGATAGCGGCCGTCGCCGAGGTCTGCAAGATCGAGCCGCTCGTGTGCCTGGTCGAAGCAGACCAGGGCGTCATAGCGCTCCGCGGTGGTGTCCGTGCCCGGGCGATGCGCGGCCATATAGGTGCGCTGCCAGGAACGGCCGACTTCCGCTGGTGGCACCATCGGAAACTCCACTGAGCGCGGGCTCAGCTGCACGTGCTCCTGCACGCGGGCGGTCCGCGGGTCCAGCGTCATGCGCCACAGCGTGGCCTCGGCGGGGGTGGTGGTGCGGCCGGAGGCGACCTCCCGCAGGTGCTGGTTGGTGCTGAAGTCGGGATAGCGGGCGTGCTCCAGCACCAAAGGGCCGCCCTCGGCGCGGGCGCCGTTGGCGAAATGCCACTGGTAAAAGGGCGCCGTCTCGCCGCGGGCGACGAGGCTGAAATCCCCCCGGTCGAACACCAGGATCTGCGTGCCGAGCTCCGGCTTCCAGGCCATGGCGCCCGCGTAGGACTTGAGCCCCAGCAGCACCGGCAGCACCGAGATGCGCACCGGCGGCACCAGGAACACCAGATAGGGCCCCGCCATGACCCAGTCGTGGATGAAGGGCACATCGGTAAAATCGAAATGGCCCTTGGCCAGCAGCCGCCCCTCGCGGTCGCAGCGGTACAGCATGAGCCTCGCCTTCGGGCCTGGAATGGCGACACCGAAGTTGTAGATCTCACCCGTCACCGGGTCCTGCTTGGGGTGCGCCGAGAACGGCTCACCGGACTCGAGCCTGCCGCCCGGGCCCGACAGGTCGGCGAGGCCCTGCGTCGCCAGGTTGGTCAGATCCAGCGCATGCGGGCCACCGCCCTCCCACAGGGCCAGCAGCCGGTTGGTGCCTGCGATCACAGCGGTGTTCGCGGCATTCTTGAGTGGCCGGCGCCAGTGATTCCAAACCGGGCCCGGGGCTGTCATGCCGTAGTTGCCGAACAGCAGCGTGCCCTCTGCCTCCTCTCGGCAGAACCCCTCCGAGCGCACGTATCGATAGGTGGCCTGCGCGGCGCCATCCGCAAACTGCACCCGCAGCACCGCGCCATCGCCATCGAACCAGTGCCCGACATGCCTGCCGCCGCGCTCCAATCGGGCCGGGCCGTTGCGATATAGGGTGCCCCGCAGCCCCGCGGGCACCGCACCCTGCGTGGGCTGCAACGCGGTGGTAGCGAACTCCTGTCCCGGACGGCTCACGCAGCGGGACCAAGCGCGGAGGTTTGGACGATCGGACATGATGGAGCAGCCTCGGCGAGGTGAGTCAGAGGGGCAGGATACCGGCGGGGCCGAGTGCCATGTAGGTCGCCTTCAGGCCATCGTGAGCGAGACACCGCGCGAGGCGCTCCGAGCCCCGCTCGATCCAGGCAGGCAGGCTCGAACCTCTCGTAGCGTACCCAAGGAAAGACAGTTTTCTGCTCGTGACGGCGTTCCAGCGCCGCCTGGGGTCGCGCCGCTCGGATTATCATGCCTGTTGCAGGACGGCAATCTTCAACCGCCCAACTTCGGCTGATCGGCAGCCACACTGCCTCACGGTAGCCCTTTCTGGAGGTGCATGCACATGAGCCTACAAGATCCACCCCGCCACGGCCGCAGCGGCCGCGCCATCGACACCGCCAAGCTCGATCGCATCGTCGCCTCCGCCCGCCGCGCCAGTGACGCGCGCGCCGCGGGGTATCGGGAGCAGGCGCTCAAGCTCTACCCCTGGGTCTGCGGGCGCTGCGGACGTGATTTCGACCGCACCAACCTGCGCGAGCTGACCGTCCATCACAAGGACATGGACCACGACAACAACCCACCGGACGGCAGCAATTGGGAGCTGCTCTGTCTCTACTGCCACGACAACGAGCATCAGAAGTTCGAGGAGCGTATCGCCGCCATTGCAGCGGGTCGCGACCCGGATGCGAACGACCCCGGCGCCTCGCAGTCCAAGACCAGCGGCGGCTCTCATCGGCCCTTCGACGGTCTTGCGGGTCTGCTGAAGAAAGGCTGACGTATCCACCTCCCACCGCCACGAGGAGCTGCTCCGATATGGATCTTTCCAGCACTGACATGCTGCGCGTGCTGACGGCGGCCACCACCACGGTCACTGAGGCATTCACCGATGCGCCGCTGGCGGTGGACGGCACCCTGCCGGCGGCCATCGACGGCGTCTACTTCCGCAACGGCCCCGGCCGCTTCGAGCGCGGCGGCCAGCGCTATCGGCACCCATTCGACGGCGATGGCCATATCAGCCGGCTGGACATCGCCGGTGGCCAGGTGCGCTACACCAATCGCTTCGTCCGGACGGCGGAGTTCGTCGCCGAGGAGCGCGCCGGGCGGATGCTGTACCGCGCCTTTGGTACCAATCTGCCGGGCGGCCTGCTCACTAATCTGTTCAGGCTCAACTTCAAGAACGCCGCCAACACCAGCGTGCGCTGGCATGCAGGCCGCCTATTGGCCCTCTGGGAGGGCGGCGCGCCGCACGCGCTGGACCCAATGACGCTCGCCACCCGCGGCAAGGAAGACTTCGCCGGCGGCCTGGCCAGCCCCTTCTCCGGCCTCAGCCGCCGGCTGGCGCCGCTGCTGCCCTTCTCGGCGCATCCGCACATCGACGGTGCCACCGGCGAGCTGTACAACTTCGGCCTCGTCTCCGGCAGGCCCAACCTGCTCATGCTCTATCGCATCGGCGCGGATGGCGTCATGGATGCGCCCCGCCAGCATCCGCTCAGCCGCTTCAGCTTTGTGCACGACTTCGCCGTCACCCGCCGCTGGCTGTGCTTCCTGCTACCGCAGGCGGACTTCGATCTGCGCAAGGCCTTGCTGGGGCTCAGCACCGCGGTGGGCTCGCTGTCCATCGCCACACAGCGGCCCATGCAGGTGCTGCTGCTGCCGCGCGAGCCGGTCGCGGCCGAGCCGCGGCTGCTGAGCGGACCGCCCGGCTTCGTCTTCCATGTGGCACAGGCCTTCGACGACGCGCACGGGCGCCTGGTGCTGGACGTGATCCGCTACGGCTGCTATCCGGAGTTCGACGCCTTCGAGGAGCTGTTCAACAACCCGCCCGACGGCGTCGCACCGCGGCTGGAGCGGCTGCTCATCGACCCCGAACGTGCGCGCTGCGAGCGCCTGAGCCTCGGCGCCGACGTGGACCAGCACGCCTTCGAGCTGCCGGTCACCGCCCCCGGCGCCCTGGGTGAGCCGCGGCGCATCCTCTACGGCGTCGGCGCGCCGCCCGGGCGCCGCGCGCCCTACCTCACGTCCATCCTGCGCCTCGACACCGAGACCGGCAGCCTGAGCAGCCGCGATTTCGGCCTGGACCTGGTCGGCGAGCCGATGTTGGTGCCGGGCGAGGACGGCGACGAGGGCTGGCTGTTGAGCCTGGTCTTCAGCGCCGCTGCAGGCCATGGGGACGCCCGCGGCCGGGCCGAGCTCGTCGTGCTGCGCGCCGCGGACCTCAGCGTCCAGGCCACCGCGGCACTACCGCATGCGCTTCCCGTCGGCTTTCATGGGTGCTGGGTGCCGCGCGCGGCGCTGGGCTGAGGCGCTGCCGTGCAGCATCGCGCGAGTGACAGTGCTCCCCGGCCGTGTTGCGTTTTCGGCGATGGATCAGTGGGCAGTCGAAGCTAGTGAGAACGGGTCAGCCAGGGGCTTAGCAGCTCCACCGCCTCGTCGAGGCCGGTGGCCGGGACCGGCTGGGCGGCGCCGGCGGTGAGCAGCTCGGCCAGCGGCTCGGCGACGCGACCGGCGAGAAAGTCGGCGAGCGGGAGGTTGCGGCAGGGCACCTGGCGCATGAGCCAGGTTTCCAAATGGGGCTCTTCGGGCCAGTCGCCGCGCGGCACCGACAGCACCGGTACGCCATGGCAGGCGGCCTCGGCAAAGGTGCCATAGCCGGGCTTGGTGATGATGGCATCGCAGGAGGCAAGCACTTCCGTGACCGTGGGCGCGCCCGGCCCCGCTGCCGGACCGATCAAGCGCGTGTCCGGCCGCTCCGCCAGTGCCGGCACCGGCGTCAGCAGGAGGGTCTTGGGCGGCAGCGGGAGCGTCGACGGCGGCTGCAACGAGCCGGCACCGCCAAACTGCATCAGCACCAGTCGCACCTCGGCAGGGACGCCGAGTCGGCGGCGCAGTCCCGCCGGATCGCGTGGGTGGACAGCGGCGATGGGACCAATGTCGCGCCCGCGCCGCAGCCAGGCCATGGGCATACTGGGCGCCGGGCGCAGGAACAGTTCGGCGCCGTCGTAGGCATCGCGCATATGCTGAGCCAACTGTTCCGGCAACCGCGGGCCCACCGGGCTCTCGGCCAAGATATCGAGCCAATTGAGGCAGCAGAGCGCTACCGCCGGCATGCCCAACTCGCGCGCCGCGGTGAGTGGCAGCCAGGGGATATCCGCGAGCACCAGATCCGGTGCGAGCGACGCGAGCAGCGCCCGCTGGGCAGCCAGGTGGCGCTCGTGCTCCGCATCGAAGTCGCAGTACGCCGCGAGCCCTGCCTCCCATTGCACCCTGAGGGGGCCGTCCATCGGCAGGGGCACGTCCATGGCCAAGGGCAGCACCTCGACGGGAGTCGGCATGCGCTCGCGCAGGAAGGCTGGGTCGACGGTGGCCACCAGGGTGATGCGCAGATCTGGCCAGTGGCGGCGCAGCGCGTGGGCCAACGCACTGACCTGCGCAACATGGCCGTAGCCGTGCGCGGTGGCAGCGATGACCAAGTGCGCCGGCCGGCCGGAGGACATGGCTGGATTATTGTTGCTTGCGCGCGGCTAGCTGAGGGCGCCAGGCCCGATGGGCCCCGGATCGAGAGTCAGCACGTCGTCGCCGGTTTGGATGTCCGCCAGCGCCGCGAACGGTGGTTGTGGCGGCCTCTTTGGGGGCGCTCGTCCAGGCAGCGCGGGCATGCGTCGGCGGGCGGGATGGCTGACGCTGGAGACCGGGCGGGGAGCGGTGCGGGCGAGGCTGCCCGCACCCTCAGTCCAGGGCCTTGACGTTGGCGTTGAGGCGGCTCTTATGCCGGGCCGCCTTGTTGGCATGAATGAGGCCCTTGCCAGCGGCGCGGTCGATGACCGGCACAGCGGCCTTGTAGGCATCGCTGGCGGCGGACTGATCGCCGGCGCGGATGGCCTTGAGGACCTTCTTGATGGCGGTGCGCAGCGTACTGCGCTGGGCGGCATTGCGCTGGCGATGACGCTCGGCTTGGCGGGCGCGCTTGCGGGCTTGTGCGGTGTTGGCCATGGCTGCTCCGTGGAAAAGGCTCGGTGTACTGATGCGCAGCGTCCGCCGGTAGAGCGATGCAGACGCAAAAAAGGGGGGGTTGATCGCGGCTAAACCGCGCAGAATTACCGAAGCTGCGGAAATTGTCAACGCGAACCGCGCCGAATGCCGGGCGAGCGGCCCCGACGTGCGGCACCTCGGACCTGGCTGACAATGGCTCCGTCAATGCGGGGGAGTGGTCCGACTAGACCGCCCGCGCTCCCCGTCCCATTGCCCTAACCCGGTTAGCCCGACAAACGCACGCTTCTCGATTGTCTTCCCTTTTTCGTCGTCGCGCCCGCCGCGGCGATCGACCACGGAGCAACGAATGGACCTTGATCCGGTGACACTCTCGCGGTTTCAGTTCGCGTTTACGGTGTCGTTTCACATCATCTTCCCGGCCTTCACCATCGGCCTCGCCGCTTGGCTCGCGACGCTGGAGGGCCTGCATCTCGCCACCGGCCGGACGCTCTACCGGGAGCTGTTCTCGTTCTGGCTCAAGGTCTTTGCGGTGGCCTTCGGCATGGGCGTGGTGTCCGGCATCGTCATGGCGTTTCAGTTCGGTACCAACTGGAGCGAGCTCGCCACCCGCACCGGCCCCATCCAAGGCCCGCTGCTGGCCTATGAGTCCTTCACGGCCTTCCTGTTGGAGGCCACATTCTTCGGCGTGCTCATGTTCGGCCGGGACCGCGTGCCGCCTTGGGCCTACTTCGCATCCACGCTGATGGTTGCGCTCGGGACGACCTTCTCGGCCTTTTGGATCATGGCCAACAACACCTGGATGCAGGTGCCCGTCGGCTTCGAGCTCGCGAGCAACGGCGACACGGTGCCCACGGGTTGGGGCGAGATCCTGTTCAACGACGTGCTCTGGGTGCGCTTCCCGCACATGTTGCTGGGCGCCTACCTCACCACAGCGTTCTGCGTTGCCGCCACCGGCGCTTGGTACCTGCTGCGCCACCGCCAGCGGCAGGCGGCGCGGACCATGCTTGCCATGGGCCTCGGGCTCGCGGCGGTGTTGACGCCGGTACAGATCGTCGTTGGCCATCACAACGGCGAGTACACCGCGGAGCACCAGCCCGCAAAGTTCACGACCATGGAGGGACGTTGGCAAACCGAGCAGCCGGCACGCCTGCTGTTGCTGGCTTGGCCTGACGTGGCAGCCGAGCGCAATGTGTTCGAGCTCGGCCTGCCGTACCTCGGCAGCTTCGTCACCAAGGGCAACTTCAGCGCCGCAGAGCCCGGCATCGTCACGGTACCCGCCGATGAGCGGCCGCCTTTCCTGATCCCCTTCTACGGGTTCCGGGTCATGGTGGGGCTAGGCGTGATCATGCTGGCGCTGTCCTGGGGCGGCGTTTGGCTCATGCTCAAGGGACGTTTTCGCGACCCGGAGCGCCTCCCGCGCTGGTTCTTGTGGGCGACCTTTCTGAACTTCCCGAGCGGCTTCATCGCCGTGCTCGCGGGCTGGTTCACGGCAGAGGTGGGCCGCCAGCCCTGGGTGGTGCAGGGCCTACTGCGCACGGCCGATGCGGTGACGCCGAGCCTCTCCGGCGCTGCGGTACTGGTCTCCTTGGTGGCCTACGGCTTGGTCTATGCGCTGATCTTTTCTGCGGGCACCCTATTCATCTATCGGCTGCTGCGCGCCGGGCTCGATGAGGCGGACCACGGGCCCGGTGGCGCGGCGGTCGGGACGCCGTCGGGCCTGGACCCGACTCAGCCGCCCAATCGCCAGCCAGGCCGTCCACTGGGTGCCGCCGGCGGCAGCCTCCAGCACGATCCGGCGCCGTCAGCACCGCGGCGCGAGCCGTTCTAGGCCCCAGGAGCAGAGCCCATGCCCTTCGACCTCGCACATTTCTGGAGCGCCGTGCTGGCGCTGTCCATCCTGATTTATGTCCTGCTGGACGGCTTCGATCTCGGTGTCGGCATCCTCTTCGGTCTCAACCGCAACGAGGCCCAGCGCCGGGACATGATGGGCTCCATCGCGCCCGTTTGGGACGGGAACGAGACCTGGCTCATCATCGTCGGCACCGTCCTGTTTGGCGCTTTCCCGGTGGTCTACTCGGTGTTCTTGTCCGCCTTCTACCTGCCGGTGGCGCTGCTGCTGGTGGCGCTGATCCTGCGCGGGGTGGCCTTCGAGTTCCGCTACAAGACCGAACGCGGCCGCTGGATTTGGGATTTCGGCTTCGTTGTGGGGTCCACGGTGGCGAGCTTCGTGCAGGGGGCCGCCATCGGCGCCATGGTGGTCGGCCTCACCGTGGAGGGGCGAGATTTCGCCGGCGGCCCCTTCGATTGGATCGCGCCCTTCCCGCTGCTTTGCGGCGCCGGTCTGGTGGTGGGCTATGCGCTGCTCGGCGCCGGTTGGCTCATACTCAAGACCGAGGGTGGTCTTCGCGCCTGGGCCTACCGCTGGCTGCCGCGGCTGATGACCGGCGTCATCGCCTTCGTGGTCTTGGCCCTCATCGCCACGCTGGTCGGCGACTTCCACGTCGTCGACCGCTGGCTTGCTCAGCCCTGGCTCTTCGTGCTGCCGCTGGTGGCGAGCCTCGCCGCCCTGCAGCTCTACCGCGTCGCCGCAAAACGCGTCTCAGATTGGCAGCCCTATGCGCTGGCGTCGGTACTCTTCCTGACCGCGTACCTGATGCTCGCCGGCAGCTTCTGGCCCTGGCTGGTGCCCTACCACCTCACCGTCGCGGACGCCGCGGCGCCGGCGTCATCGCTGGAGTTCCTCTTTTGGGGCGCCGGTGTTGTGGTGCTGCCGGTGATCCTGATCTACACAGGCCTCGTCTACTGGATCTTCCGCGGCAAGGTGGACCCAGGCCGGCACTACCATTGAGGTCTGCGGTTAGAGCCGCGACGCACGCAGCCCGCCGCGCCGAAGCGCCCACGCGAGGTGCGGAGCAGGCACGATGACGTGGTTAGCACAAGGCGGCACTATTACTGCACGCTGTCGCTTCTTTCGATGAGCCTGGATTCCCGGCCGTCAAACTATGATAGGAATGCGAGTCCGCTGTATCGGACGACGGGAGAACAGACGATGTCGAGACAAATGGCCGTGCTGCTAGACGGCATTGCGCAGATCGAATTCGACCGCGGCAAGCCCCTGCCAGACCATCAGGGCGCCTACCTGGACAAGATGGATGCGCGCATGGACGCCGAGGGCATCGACCTCGACGGCGATCGTGTACACACGCCGAGCGAGGCGCAGAAGGCCCAATTCATCGCCGCCAATCTTGCCAATGCGATTGTCGCGGACAACGAGGCCCAGGCGGCGGCCTTCACGACCTATCTGGCCGTGCGCCTGCCCGAGCTGAAACAGGTCAAGATCCGCCGCGAGGGCGACGACGGCTTTGCCATCGAGCTCGACTTCGAGCAGGACTACATCAAGCAACACCCGGTGCAGTTCATGCCGATGAAGCATTGAGGCTGCGTCGTGTTCACCTTATTTTTGACTCGTTTCTGAGCCGGCCTACTTATCCCGCCCGCCCATAGCCGGCCGCTGCGAGTGACGCCTCGATCTCCTCCAGGATGGCCGGGTCGTCGATGGTCGCCGGCATGCGGTATTCGGTGCCCTCGGCGATGTGTTTCATGGTCCCGCGCAGGATCTTGCCGGAGCGGGTCTTGGGCAGCCGCGGCACCACCAAGACGGCCTTGAAGGCGGCGACGGGGCCGATTTCCTCGCGCACCTTGGCGATGAGCTGCCGGGCGATGTCCGCCTCGGTGTGGCTGACGCCGGCCTTGAGCACCACCAGCCCGAGGGGCAGCTCCCCCTTGAGCTGATCCGCGACACCGATGACGGCGCACTCGGCGACGTCCGGGTGACCGGCCAACACCGCCTCCATGCCGCCGGTGGACAGCCTGTGACCCGCGACGTTGATGATGTCGTCGATGCGGCTCATGACGAAGAGATAGCCATCTTCGTCAAAATAGCCGGCGTCGCCGCTCAGGTAGTAGCCGGGCTCCGCGGCAAGATACGACGCCCGGAAGCGCTCATCGTTGCCCCAGAGGGTCGGCAGGCAGCCCGGCGGCAGCGGCAGCCGGAGCATGATCCGCCCGATGGTGCCAGCGGACACCGGCTTGCCCTCGTCGCCCAGCACCTGCACGTCGTAGCCGGGCACGGGCTTGGTCGGCGAGCCTGGCTTGATGGGCAAAGGCTCCAGGCCCAGGCAATTGGCGGCGATGGCCCAGCCCGTCTCGGTCTGCCACCAGTGGTCCACCACCGGCACGCCCAGGATCTCTCCTGCCCACTCCAGGGTGTTGGGGTCGCAGCGCTCGCCGGCCAGGAACAGCGCCCGCAGGCTGGACGTGTCATAGCGCGCGAGGTGCTTGGCCTCTGGATCATCCCGCTTGATGGCGCGAAACGCCGTCGGCGCCGTGAACAGCACGGCTACCTTGTGTTGCTCGATGACCCGCCAGAAGGCCCCGGCGTCCGGCGTACCCACCGGCTTGCCCTCGTAGAGCACCGTCGTGCAACCGTGCAGCAGCGGGCCATAGACGATGTAGGAATGGCCGACGACCCAGCCGACATCCGAGGCGGACCAGAACACCTCGCCGGGCGCCACGCCGTAGACGTGGCGCATGGACCAGTTCAAGGCCACCGCATGTCCGCCGTTGTCCCGCACCACGCCCTTGGGTTGCCCGGTGGTGCCGGAGGTGTAGAGGATGTAGAGCGGGTCCGTGGCGGCCACCGGCACACAGTCGGCGGGCGCGGCCGACTGCATCAACGCGGCCCAGTCGAGGTCGCGACCCGGCAGCAGCTCCGCCGGCCGCTGCTCGCGTTGCAGGATCACGCAATGTGCCGGTTGATGATCGGCCTGCGCCAGCGCCTCGTCCAGCAGCGGCTTGTAGGCGACGATGCGGTTCGGCTCGATGCCGCAGGACGCGGCGACCACGACCCGCGGCTTGGCGTCGTCGATGCGTGTGGCCAACTCCCGAGCCGAGAAGCCGCCGAACACCACCGAATGCACGGCGCCGATGCGCGCACAGGCGAGCATCGCGATGGCCGCCTCCGGCACCATGGGCATGTAGACGATAACCCGGTCGCCCTTGGCCACGCCGAGCCCGCGCAGCGCCCCGGCGAAGCACGCCACCCGCTGCTGCAGCTCGGCGTAGCTGAGGGTCGTGACGCTGCCTGTGACCGGGCTGTCGTGGATGATGGCCGGCTGCGCGCCGCGGCCCTGCGCCACATGCCGATCCACGGCGTTATAGCAGGTGTTCAGTTCGGCGCCGGCGAACCAGCGGTAGAAGGGCGCGGCGCTGGCGTCCAGCACCCGATCCCACCGCTTGATCCAATCGACGGCCGCCGCCGCCTCGCCCCAGAAGCCCTCGGGGTCGGCCAGGGAGCGCGCATGCGCCCTCTGCCAAGCCCCCGCCTGTGCCCCGGACCCGCTTGCAGCATTGTCCGTCATCTTGACCTCCGCCATCGTGGTGAGGGACGCGTTCGGCGTGCCCATGGTCGTAAGGCGGGAGACGGTAACGCAGCGGCAAGGCCGCGGCAATTAGCCGCGGGCCGTCGTGCGGCGGCGACGCCAGGACAGCACGGCGGCGAAGCCCACAGCCAACAACGGCAGTGGCCAGAGCGGCTCGTCCAGGACCTGGAGCATCGCCGTCGACAACAGGCACCAGAGCATGGGCAGCAGCCGCAGCAGCCAGGCGCTGGGCCCCGCCAGCATGGCCGCGACGGCGAGGGTGCCGATGGCGGTGGCGTCCGGTGTCGTGCCGAACCCGCCGAGGGCCGGCCACGGACGCCCTGCCGCGAACGCCAACAACGGCAGCCCGAGCACGGCGAACGCCAAAAGCCACCAGGCCGGCGCTGCCGAGCCGCGGCGCTGCGCCTGCGGAGCGACACCGCCCAGCCCAGCCACCGCAAGCAGCAGGGCGCCCTGCGCGGCAAAGCCCCAGGCCAGCCAATCCGCCGCCCAGAGCAGCCTGCCAAGCGCCTGGTGCACGAAGGCCCAGCCGATCCAGAGCCAGCACAACGCGAGCAGGGCCAGTGCCGCTCGCAGCCGCCAGCGGGTAGCGCCCGCGGTGAGCCCCAGCAGCAGCAGACCCATGGCCACGCCGGCGAGGACCCAGGGCCAATGCGCGCGGTTGTAGTCGGCGATCAGCGCGCGCCAGGCGTCTTGGGAGAAGGGCACCAGGTCCGCCGGGCTGTAGTCGAGCCAGTCCATGCGCCTGTGACATGCCCAGCGCGGAGCGGCGGGTCAGAGCCTCGCGAAGTCCGCTGCGATGCGCGCGCGCAGCGCCGCGTCCGGCAGTGGCCCGTGGGCGGCAGCCATGTTCTCGCGCATGTGGTCCACGCGGCTGGTGGCCGGGATGGCGCAGGTCACGGCGGGGTGGGACACAATGAAGGTGAGCAGCGCCTGCGGCCAGCTGTCGCAACCGATCTCCCGGCCCCAGCCCGGCAGGGGCTTGCCGGCTGCGCGCTTCGGCAAGGCACCGCGTTGGTAGGGCCGATTGGCGATGACGGCGATGCCGCGCTCCGCGGCAAGCGGCAGCAGGCGGTCTTCGGCCTCACGGTCCACCAGGTTATAGGTGAGCTGCACGAAGTCGATGGGTTCGCGCGCCATAATCCGCGCCAGTTCCCGATGGCGGCGGCCGTGGGACGTGGTGACGCCGATGTAGCGCACCGCTCCAGCCTCGCGCATGGCCTTGAGCGTTTCCAAGTGCGCCTCCGAGGCCAGCAGGTTGTGCACCTGCAGCAGATCGAAGCGCGGCAGGCGCCAGAGCGCGCGGGAAGTTTCGATGTCCGCCGGACCCGCCTCGGCATTGCTGGTCCAGACCTTGGTGGCCGCAAACAGGCCCTGCTCAGCCGCGTCTGCCGGCAGCGTCTTGCCGAGCACGGCCTCGGCGGAGCCGTACATGGGGGAGGCGTCGATCATGCCGCCGCCGGCCTGAAAGAAGGCCTCGAGGACTTGCCGCCGCACGGCCAGTGCAGCGGCATCGTCGCCGACGTTGAAGGTGATCCAAGTGCCCATGCCGATGGCCGACAGTGCCTCGCCGGAGGCGGGTATGGGCTTGGTCAGCGCTGCGGCGGCCGGCGCTGGTGCCTGGTCCGATCCGGCAAAGGCGGGGTGCGGCAGCGCGCTTGCAGCGAGCAGCCCGGTCGCAGCGTGCAGGAGTCGGCGGCGGTTGAGCTGGAAGCGTCGCATGGTCTGTCGCCCGAATCGTTGTGGTCAGCCTATCGTGAGCGGATGGTTCACTGGCCAGGGCCAAGGGCCAAGGGCCAAGGCGGGGCGGACGTCTCTGGCGTCAGCGGTCAAGCAATCGATGCACTTGCCTCATCCATGCGCCACGAGCCGCAGGGCGTCCAGACGCAGGTGTGCGCGGGAGAGGAGCTGTGCCAGGCGCTCGCGGCGCAGCTGGAGCTGGGCGATCTCCTCATCGCGGACCGCGGGGTTGACCCTGGCGAGGGCGCTGAGGCGCTCGATCTCGATGTCCAGCATCGCCTGCATGCGCGCCACCGCCGCGTCGCGCATCTCGCTGACGGCTTGCTCGGCACGCGCTTCACCGGCGGCAAACATGTGCTCAAGCGCCTCCTGTTTGGCGGTGATGAGCGCATTGGCGAGCTTGCGATTGCCAGTGAGACATTTGCCGATGAGGCCGTCGGTGGCGATGGCCTCCGCGTGATCGCGGCCGCGCTCATCCAGCAGCAATCGGAGACCCAGCCGGGGCAAAAAACGTCGCACCTGCAGCGCCGGCGGCGCCGGACACTCAGCCACATAGAGCATCTCCAGCAACAGCGCACCGGCGCTGAAGTCCGGGTTGCGGGTCAGGATGACGGCGGCGCTGCCGAGATCCGAGCCCGCAAGCTGGTCCATGGCCGCCAGCGTCAGCGGATGCTCCCAGGTGAGGAAGGCCCGGTCCTCGTGCGCCAGGGCATGGTTGCGGTCGAAGGTGACGGTGAGGCCGTCCTCTGGTAGGCCAGGAAAGTGCTCCTGGAGCATGTGCCGGCCGGGGTGCAGCACCAGGGATCCACCGGGGCCGGGCTCCTGGTCCACGCCAAAGGCGTCCCAAAAGGCGTTCAGATATTCGAATAGCGCCGGGTCCCGATCCATCTCCTCCACGCCCTGCACGAGCTCCGCGGAGACGTCGGCGCGGTTCGAGCCAAGCTCCAGCAGGCGGTCGCGGCCGGCGGCAAGCTCGGCGTTGAGGGTCTCCCGCAGGGCTGCTGCGTCCTGCACCAAGGCATCAACATCACCGCCGTTCGGCTCCGCCCCCTGCGCCAACGTCGTCCGCAGGCGTTCCCCGAGCCGCTCGTAGACCGCCGCTGCCGCCGGGCAGTGCTGAGCGAGGGCATCGAGCCCCTCCGTATACCAGCGGTACAACGTCTGCATGCCGGTCCCGGACAGGTGGGGTACATGGATCTCGACATTGTGAGTCTGGCCGATGCGATCGAGGCGGCCGATGCGCTGTTCCAGGAGCTCTGGGTCCAGCGGCAGGTCGAACAGCACCAGGTGATGCGCGAACTGAAAATTACGCCCCTCGCTGCCGATCTCCGAGCAGAGCAGGAGCCGCGTGCCCTCCTCCGGATCGGCGAAATAGGCCGCGGCGCGGTCGCGCTCGACGATCTCCATGCCCTCGTGGAACACCGCTGCATGCACGCCATGGCGCTCGTGTAAGTGGGCGCGGAGCGCGAGCACCGTCTCCGAGCGGGCAGCAATCAGTAGGACCTTGGCCGGGTGCAGCTCGCGGAGCAACCCCACAAGCCATGGCACCCGCGGGTCCTGCGCCGGCCAGTCGTCGCCGGCCCCGACCTCCGGGTACAAAGGGTCAGGCGGTCCGGCCGCAGCGCCCGCCGGCGGTGCCAGCGCGTAGCCGTGGGCATGGCGCTGGGGGAAGCCCCCCACCGCGGCACGGGTGTTGCGAAAGAGCAGCCGCGAGGTGCCGTGGCGGTCCAGCAATCGCCAGACGGTGGTCTGTGCGTCAAGGTCGCCGGTCTCCCCGAGCAGCTCCGTGAGCCGGGTCTGCTGGGCAGCGGTCAGCGGTGTGCCTTGCAACAGGTCGGCCGCGATCTCTGCAATGGCGGCGTAGTGGTCCTCTTGCGCCACGAAGGCGTCGAAATCCGAGAACCGCTCCGGGTCCAGCAACCGCAAGCGCCCGAAGTGGCCCATGCGCCCGAGCTGCTCAGGCGTGGCCGTCAGCAGCAGTACCGCCGGCGTCTGGTCCGCCAGGGCCTCCACCAGGTCGTAGTCGAGACCGCTGTCCTCCGGCGTCCAGGCCAGGTGGTGGGCCTCATCGACGATGAGCAGATCCCAGTCTGCACCCAGCACGGCGGCGGCATGGGCCGGAGTCTCCGTCAGCAGATCCAGCGAGCACAGCACGCGTTGCTCGGTCTCGAAGGCATTGCCCGCGCCCCCGGCGGCGATGCGCTCGCGGTCGAAGAGCGCGAAACGCAGATTGAAGCGACGCAGCAGCTCCACCAGCCATTGGTGCAACAGCGCCTCCGGCACCAGGATCAACACCCGCCGGGCGCGGCCGTCCAGCAACATCCGGTGCAGGATGAGCCCCGCCTCGATGGTCTTGCCGAGGCCGACCTCGTCCGCCAACAGCACCCGCGGGGCGAAGCGCTCAGCCACCTCGGCGGCGATATAGAGCTGGTGCGGGATCGGCGCGATGCGCGCACCCACGAGCCCGCGCACCGGCTCCGTTGGCCAGTCGCCCTGGTGGCGCCAGGTGCGCTGGCGCAGCCGAAACCACGCGTCCCGGTCCAGGCGCGCGGCGAGCAGTTTTTGCTGTGGACGGTTCAGGTGCAGGTCCGCCGAGAGCAGCTGCTCCGGCACCTTGTGCGCAACACCATCGGTGTCTTCGCCGGTGTAGACGAGGAGCTGCGACTGCTCATCCACGGCAACAACGGTGACCTCCAGCCCTTCGATGTCGCGCACGACGTCGCCGACGCCGAACACCGCCCGCCACAGCGGCGCAGTGCGCCTGGCATAGATGCGCTGCTCGCCGGTGGCCGGGAAGCGCATGCTCACCGTGCGCTCGTCGCTCGATTCGACGATGCCGAGACCGAGTTCGGCCTGGGTCTCCGACAGCCAGCGCTGGCCGGGTCTGAACGCGGGAGGGGCTTCGGGCATAAGGGCTCGCGGTTGCTGTGGTCGAGGGGTCGGGCTTGGGGTCTTACCCGGTTTTGGGCGTGCTGCTGCCGAAATCGCTGTGCTCTTGCCTGCCACCATCCGGCACGGGGCGTTCAGCGCGCAGGTGCCGGTGCAGAATCAGGAGCCGGTGCACGATCGGGCACCGCGCCCCGGCCTCACTTGCCGAGTTCGACGATGCGCGCGATCACCGCCTCCGCCTGCGCCGGCGTGAGGTCGCCGCAGCGCCCGCTCGCCGGCACCTGGCGCAAACCACGGGCGAAGTCGCCGAGCTGCTTGTTGAGGTAGGCCGGATACTGGGCCACCAGGGGCGGTGCATCGCCGTTCTCATCGCCAGCCGCATCGGCACCATGGCAACCGGCGCAGGCTTCGGTGTACGTGGCCGCACCGGCCGCCTTGAAGGCGGCCTGGTCCGGAAAGGCCGCGAGCGCCTGCGGCGTCGGTACATAGGGCCAGAGGTTGAGCGTTGGCGGTGCGAAGCCCGCGATATGGCCAGCGACGAGGTCAATGACCTCGGCGTCAAACCGGTGGTGCTGGAAGATGGGAACCATGGCCTTGTTCGTCCGGGTCTGCGACTTGAAGGCATGGAGCTGGCGGTCGAGGTAGGGCTGGGGCAGGCCGGCAATGCGCGGAAATAGGCCATTCGCAGCGCCCTCGCCACGTGGGCCATGGCAACCCACACAGTAGGTATAAACCTGCTCGCCGGTGAAGTCGGCATCGGCTGCGGCTGCCACCGTGACCGCCAACAGGGTCAGCGTTGCCGGCAGCAGCGCCCACCGCCCTCCCAAACTGCAGCGCGCACGTGAGGGAATCAGCGGCTTGGGGATCGGCGCGGGGCGCCTCGCTCGGAAGGCATGCGACGGGGCAGTTCGGTATCGGCTCATGGCGCTCAGTCGTACGGCAGCAGATGTTTTAGGACGCAACGCGTGACGACGGCACAAGGCCGGTGGCGGCGCACGCCGTTGCAGGGTCCATGATAGCGGCCCACGCAAGCGTCTGCCTGCCGCAGAGCCGCCGCGCCTGGACACCGCTTGACCTCCGACAACGCCCGCCGGCCGCGGCGATGCTTGAATGTTGGGTCGACCACACCCCTACAACCTGAGGCCACGCGATGCCGCTGTTCAAGCTCAAGTACTGGATTCTCGCCGGCATGCTCCTGCCCGTGGTGCTGATCGCGTCGGCGCTGGTGCGCCCAGACAGCCCGGCCTACGAGGTGATCGAGCGCGGCGACGGCTTCGAGCTGCGCGAGTACGCACCCCTGCGCGTGGCAGAGACCAGTGTGAACGGCAACCTGGCCGACGCGGATGCCGCAGCCTATCCGCTGCTGCTGGCGTATGTGCGCGGGAACAATGGCAGCGGGCGGAAGGTCCCCATGCTTGCCCCGGCCATGCATCAGCAGGTCGGCACGGACGCGTGGCTGGTGCAATTCGTGATGGGCCAGGAATATCCCCTGTCCATGTTGCCTCAACCGGCCAGCCCGGACGTGCAGGTGCGCGAGATACCGCAGCGCCTGGTGGCGGTGCATCGCTCCGGCGGCGGTTGGGACCAGGCGCAATGGCAAAGGCAGGCCCAGCGCCTGCAGGCCGCCGTTTTACAGGCCGGGCTCACGCCCATCGGTGAGCCCGTCTTCGCGCGCTACAATGCGGCCTTCGTCCCGGGGTTCCTTCGCCGCAACGAGGTCTTGCTCCCCGTCGAGCGCTGACCGCCATGGCGCGGGTCGGCCAGCGACCAGTCACCGCCCCAGGAACCGAACCCAGGCGAGCGTATCGCCGTTAACAGGAGCGCCCGATGTCCAAGCAAGTATCCGGAACCCAGAGCGCGGCGACCGCGCCCCCCCTCAACCCAGCAGCGGCCGTTGTGCCGCAGCACAACGCGCAGGTGCCGCTACCGCCAGCGGTGGAGGCCCCACGCGAGGTCTACTCGACGCCAGCATTGAAGGACATCAGCTGGTACGCCGATGGCCCCGAGGGCACGCGCCCGCTCGTGCTGCTGCACAGCATCAATGCGGCGCCGAGCGTCTTCGAGATGAAGCCGCTGTTCGAGCACTACCGCTCCGAGCGGCGGGTCTATGCACCAGACCTGCCGGGCTTCGGCTTCTCGGACCGTAGCGATCGGCCCTACTCGCCCGCGCTCTACGCCGAGGCCATCAATGCCTTCCTGACGGACGTGGTGAAGGAGCCGGCGGACGTCGTCGCCTTTTCGCTCAGCTCCGAGTTTGCCGCCCGGGCTTGCCTGGCGGCCCCGGAGCGTTTCAGCACGCTGGCGCTGCTCTCGCCCACTGGCTTCAGCGCCCGCCGCCTGCCCTCCGGGCGTGTCGGCGACGCGCTGCACCGGATCTTCACGCTGCCCAAGCTCGGCCCAGGGCTTTACAACCTCCTCACCAAGCGGGCCGGGATTCGGTTCTTCATGCGCCAGAGCTATGTCGGCGAGCCGCCGGAAGAGCTCATCGAGTACGCCTACGCCACCTCGCACCAGCCGGGGGCCATGCACGCACCCTATCGGTTCCTGGCCGGCCAACTATTTACCCGCAATGCCGTCGAGACGCTGTATAGCCAGCTTGAGCTGCCAGTACTGGTCATCTACGACAAGGACGCCAACGTCACCTTCGACCTGCTGCCCCAGGTGCTGGAGTCGAAGGCCAACTGGCACGCCACCCGGGTCGAGCCGACGCTGGGCGTTCCCCAATGGGAGCGGCCGACCCGGACCATTGCGGCGCTGGACGAGTTTTGGCGCATGGCTGAAGCACCAGTGGCGGCGGAAGGCAGCTGACACGGCCCGCAAACTGCCAGCACGCCGGTCGGCTATCCCGCCCGGCTCCGCGAGACGGCGTGTCGCCCGCGCCGTCGAGCCGCCGACGCCGCTCAACCAATCCGCTGCCGCCCCGACCCACAGCGTCGCCGCCACAATGTCCGTCCCGTTGCCAGTCATGGACATGCTCGCCCCCATCGCCGTGCTGGAACAGCTGGAGGCGCGCCTCACCGCGGCCATGTCGCGGCTGCCGCTGCACCGCAGCCGGGGGCTCCAGTCCGTTCTGCTGGCGCTGCCCCATGCGCCCGCGACGGCGCCGCACCTCGCCGGGCGTCAGTTCCAATTGCGTCACGCCCAACGCGGCGAGCTGCATGCGGGCTATGGCGAAGCAGCGGCCTGGTGCGCGGCGGGCCCAGATCGGCTGGCCACGCTGTCCAGGACACTTGCACGCTCGGACTGGCACCGGGCGGATCCGGACCGGACGAGCTTCGACGCCTTTGCGTTGCTCGGCTTTGCAGCCGCCGCAACACCCGTCGCCAACGCCGCTAGGAGCAGCGGCGGCGACCACCTGCCCAACGCCCTGCTGTGGGTGCCGGAAGTCGGCCTGATCTGCCGCGACCATGAGGCGGCCCTGGTGTTCTCAGCGCCGCTGCCCGCGGACCGCAAGGGCCTGCTCGGACGCTGGCGGGGCCTGCTGCAGACCTTGGTGCCAGCGCTGTATGAGCCATCCCCGGGGCCGCGGCCCGAGGCGTGCCTGCGACGCGTGTACGAAGCACCCAACGCGGACACCTGGCACCAGCTGGTGCAGGCGGCACTTGCACACATCGATGCCGGACCCCTCGAGAAGGTGGTGCTCTCGCGCCGGCTGCTGGTGCACGGCCCCAGGGAGTTCGACGTGGCGCGTCTGCTGGATGCGCTGGGCTGTCTGTTCCCGTCCTGTCAGACCATCAACCTCAGGCGCAACGGCCGCAGCTTTGTCGCGGCGACGCCGGAGCGTCTGCTCGGGCTGCGCGACGGGCGGCTGGAGGTGGACGCCATCGCCGGCACTGCAGGCCGCGGCGCATCGGTGGCGGAGGACGCGGCCCTGCGGTCCGGGCTCCTCGGGTGCGATAAGAATCGGCGTGAGCACCGCTTTGTCATCGACGCGGTGCGCGCGGCACTGGCGGACTGTTGCGATGCGTTCCAGGTGCCGACAACGCCACGGCTGATGCAGCTCACCAATGCACAGCACCTCTGGAGCCCCATTAGCGCCCGGCCGCACGCCGGTGTCAGCCTGTTCGACCTGGCAGAACGGCTGCACCCTACGCCCGCCACCAACGGCCAGCCGCGAACCGCAGCGGCAGACTGGCTGCGGCAGGCGGAGCCCAGCGATCGCGGCTGGTACACGGGCGCCACGGGCATCTTGCACCCCGATGGCGACGGCGAGCTCTGGGTGTTGCTGCGCTGCGCACAGGTCAGGGGCGCCGAGGCAGAGCTGTTCGCCGGCGCAGGCATCGTCGCGGGCTCGGACCCAGCCGCTGAGTGGAGCGAGACCGAGGCCAAGCTCGCCGCCATGTTATCGGCGTTGCGTTATGCCTAGGCGCCAGCCCGAGCGCCCACGTAAGTACCCAGCCGTGCGCCACCGCCGCGCACTTGCCGCCCGCGTGATCGGCCCGTCGGCCCGCCTTGGACCATGACCAAGCAGGACCGGGCCTGTCTCAATGCGCGCTGGGCCTCGGCACTGCTCGCCGGCCTTGCCGCCAGCGGCGTTCGTACCCTGGTGCTCTCGCCGGGCTCCCGTTCCACGCCGGTGGTGCTCGCCGGGCAACGGGCAGCCGACCTGGAGCTGATCCCGATCCTCGACGAGCGCAGCGCCGCCTTCTTCGCCTTGGGCAGCGCCCGCGCCACGCGCCGACCGGTGGCGTTGCTCGCCACCTCAGGCTCCGCGCCGGCGCACTGGTATCCGGCGGTCATTGAAGCCAGCGAGAGCGGCATCCCGTTGGTGCTGCTCTCGGCGGACCGCCCGCCGACGCTGCGCGGCTTCGGCGCCAATCAGACCGTGGACCAAACCCGGCTATTCGGTGCCTTCACGCGCGAGGCGCATGACCCAGGTTTGCCACGGGCGGGCGACGCCGCGCTGGCCGCCGTTGCCGCGCTCGGGCGGCGCGCGGCGGCCGTCGCCACCGGTCCGCGGCCGGGCCCGGTGCACCTCAACCTGCCCTTCGACGAGCCGCTGGTGCCGACGCCGCACTGCGACGGGGGCCCGCCCGCGCGGGTCGCGCCATCCGCAGCACCACTGGGCTGGCCGATGGTAACGGTACCGGCGGCTGGCCTAGAGCCCATGCCACTGCCACCCGGCCGCGGGCTGGTGGTGGTCGGACCGGGGCTATTCGGCGCCGACCTGGCACCGGCGCTGCGCGACGCCGCCCGCCGGCTGGCGCTGCCGGTGCTGGCGGACCCGCTGTCCGGGCTTCGTTTTGGCCCCGCGGCGGATACCTTGATTGCGAGCTATGACGCGCTCCTGCGCAACGCCGACGCCGCCCGCGCGCTGCGCCCGGACTGGGTCCTGCGCTTTGGCGGCGCGCCGGTGTCCAAGGTGTTGGGCCAGTGGCTGGCCGGCATCCCCGGGCTGTTGGTGGACCCCGCCGGCGGCTGGCGGGACCCGGAGCATGGCGTGCTGCAGCGCTTGGTTGCCGACCCTGCCGCCGTCTGCACAGCGCTCGTCGCCCCCGCGGCGCCCAACGCCGCTTGGCCGGCACGCTGGCGCGAAGCAGACCAGCGGGTCCGCGCCCTCGCCGATGCGCACCTCGCGGCGCGCCCCTGGTGCGAGGCCCATTTGGTGCGCACCCTGCTCGCACGCATCCCCGCGGGCGAGGCGTTGCTCTGCGCCAATTCGCTGCCGATCCGACAACTGGACACCTGGGCCGGCACCGGCTCCCGGGCATGCATGCTGCACGGCAACCGGGGCGCCAGCGGCATCGATGGCCAGCTCTCCACCCTCGCCGGCCTCAATCACGTCGGGCCCCAAGGCGGACTCGAAGCCGAGCCCCGCGCTGGGCCTCCGCCGTGCTGGGCCCTGCTCGGTGATCTCTCCGCCGTCCACGACCTGAGCGGCTGGCTGCTCTGGGAGCACCTACGCCGGCCGGTGCTCGTCATCGACAACGGCGGCGGGCGCATCTTCGACTACCTGCCCCAGCATAGGCTCCCGGGACTCGAGGCCCTGTGGCGCACGCCGGTGGCCCCGGACTTCAGCGCACTGGCTGGCGTCTTTGGTCTGACTCACCGGCGCATCGACACCGCGGACGCGCTGCAGGCGGCCCTGGATGAGGCGCTCCGTGAGGATGCCACCGCCTCCGCGCGCCGCCCGCTGCTGCAGGTCTGCGTGGATGCGGATGCGTCGCGGGCCCTGCACCGCAGCTTTTGGGCGACCGTGGCGGCGGCGGCGCTGTAGCCGTCAAGGTTGCGGCCATAGCCGCGCTGGCAGATGGCAACGTCTGAGACTGCTCATGCTCGTAGGCCGTCCGTTGCAGCAGCCCAACGCCATGATCTCGATCAGCAGAGTGAGGGTTTCAGGCGCCCCGTGAGACTGCATAATGCGTCGCCTTGCCCGCCGAGGGAGGGGCAGCGCGGCGCAGCGCCCTGCGGTACTGCGGGCGGCGGCACGGGCAGCGGCATTGGCCGCTGCGCACACAACCGCGAGGCCGCGTCTCTCGGTGCTGCGACCCTGGCCGCGTCGAGGTTACCCTCGAGCTGATCGATGGGATAGCCGATGGGTTAGGGTACGGCCGATCAGTGGTGTCACCGCCGGCCCGTCCGGCGACACCGCACAGCCAACCATGGGAGTTGAGCATGCAATACGACAGTCACCTGTATCAAATTTTGGCCCCGAACCCGGCGCTGGTGGCCTCGCAGTTGGACCCGGAGGCCTTTGCGAAGCACTACACCTCCGGCTCCATCCGCTATTACGCGGGCAAAGTGGTGTTCGCGGAAATCGATCTGAAGTTTCGCCACCCCTACTTCAAGATCGATGAGGCGCTCGCCTCGCTAACGCCCCACCCGGACGGCCGACCGAAGGCCACCAAGTTCATCTCCACGTACCGGGTACTAGAGCACATCGATATCAACGCCATCGAGCGCGTCATCCTGGCCACGCCAGAGGGCTACACACTCGAGCTGCAGGCCGCGTCCTATGACAAGACCCACGAGGAGGGTTTTCTGCGCATCTACGCGGAGATCGCCCCGCTGCGCATGCTCGTGATGTCGCGGTTGGACTTCCCGGCCTTCGGCAAGTACATCACCGCGCCGGACTTCCCCAAGGGTGCACCGAAGCAGTTCTACACGCAGATCGAGCTGGACATCGAGCACTTCCTGCAGGAATTCGAAGACCGCCCCACCATGCACCCGCCGATCCCGGGGCTACACCCATCCAATCTGCGGGCCGCCATTATGGAACTGCGCGCCGATCCGGCGAAGGGGACCAAGGGCCTGCGCCTCGACAGCGGTTTCGAGAGCATCCCGTACAAGCTCATTCGCCACGGCTTCATGTTTGCGTCCCAGGACGTGACCCGCTTCTTTCCCATGCCAACGCGCGCGCAGATCGAGGCCACGAATTACCCCTTTTGGCGGGCCATGTGAGGGCGGCTTGTGCGGCACCGGACGCCGACGCCGCAGCCCCTTCCAGCGCCGCGGTTCCCGCCGCGCCCACGGTGCCCGCAGACGCAGCCAACCCTCGGCAACAACCCTGCCGCGCGCGCCTTGTGGCCGCGGCAGCACCCTAAGACAACAACACTCGTTGGAGCACCACGCGGAGTCATCGACCCATGAGCCTGAATGCTCTCATACCCCTGTTCTTCGGGGTCCTCGGTCTGGCAGCGGCCAGAGTCGTCTATCGCAACGTCATGGCCTATCCCAAGGGCGAGGCGAAGGTGGCCGCCATCGGCGATGCCATTCATCTCGGCGCCATGGTCTTCATGCGCCGGGAATACACGATGCTTGGCGTGTTCGCCGCTGTGCTCCTGGTGGTGCTGTACATCTTTCTCGGCTGGAAAACGGCGCTCGCTTTCCTGATTGGCGCAGTCGCCTCGGCGGCCGCGGGCTTCATCGGCATGCACACGGCGACCCGCGCCAATGTGCGCACCACCGTGGCGGCCCATACCAAGGGCGCGGCCGAGGCACTCACGGTGGCCTTCTTCGGCGGTTCCGTCATGGGTCTGGCGGTGGCCTCACTGGGCCTACTTGGGCTTGGCACTCTGTATTTGTTCTTCGGTGGTGATCCGGAGACCGCACACGCAGTCCATGGCTTCGGCATGGGGGCGTCCAGTGTTGCGCTGTTCTCCCGCGTCGGCGGCGGCATCTTCACCAAGAGCGCGGACGTCGGTGCCGACCTGGTGGGCAAGATCGAGGCCGGCATACCCGAGGACGACCCGCGCAACCCCGGCGTCATCGCCGATAACGTCGGCGACAACGTCGGCGACGTCGCCGGTATGGGGTCGGACATCTTCGAGTCCTACTGCGGCGCGATGATTGCAACCATCGCCATCGCCTCGACCCTGGCGGCCGACATCATGGACCCGCTCGGCGAGCGCCAGGCGCTGATGTTCCTGCCGCTCGGCCTCTCGTCGGCGGGCCTGCTCTGCTCGATCGCCGGCATCTGGCTGGTGCGGCGTTTCTCCAGTCAGACCCCGGAGCGTGCGCTGCGTATCGGTACCATCGGTGCCAGCCTGCTGTTCATGATGGTCGCCTACCTGGTCATCGTGGGCACCGGCGTCAGTAGTGCGGTCTGGGGCGCAGTGCTGGTCGGCGCACTCGGCGGGATCATCATCGGCCTGGTGACCGAGTACTACACGTCGTCGAGACCGGTTCGGCACATCGCCATGGCCGGCGAGACCGGCGCTGCCACCGTCATCATCACGGGCTTCGCCGTCGGCATGCGCTCGGTGATCGTGCTGAGTCCGAGCGGCCTGATCGACGCCGCCGACCATCAGCGTCATCATCTTCGTCTCTAACCAGCTGGCGGGCCTCTACGGCGTCGGCATCGCCGCCGTCGGCATGCTCGCCACCGTCGGCATCACCATGGCGATCGACGCCTATGGGCCGGTCGCCGATAATGCCGGTGGCATCGCCGAGATGGCTGGGCTCGGGGTCGAGACCCGCCGCATCACCGACTCGCTCGACGAGCTCGGCAACACCACCGCGGCGATCGGCAAGGGCTTCGCCATCGGTGCCGCGGCACTGGCTGCGCTCGCCATCATCACCGCGTATATCGAGAGCGTCTCGCTGCATGTACCCGAGTTCGAGCTACTGCTCAGCGATCCGATGGTGATCATTGGGCTCTTCATTGGCGGCATCCTGCCGTTCTCGATCGCTGCGATGACCATGACGGCGGTCGGCGACGCCGCCTTCGCGATGATCAACGAGATCCGTCGCCAGTTCCGCGAGATCGCCGGCCTGCTCGAAGGCACGGCCGAGCCTGACACCGCGCGCTGTGTCGACATCGCCACCACGGCGGCCCTAAAGAAGATGGTGCTCCCCGGCGTCGTCGCCATCGCCGCCCCCTGGGTGGTCGGCTTCGGACTAGGACCAGCAGCGCTCGGCGGCATGTTGGGCGGCGCCCTGCTCGGCTGCGTCCTGCTCGCGCTGACCATGGCCAATGCCGGTGGTGCCTGGGACAACGCCAAGAAATACGTTGAGAAGGGCAATCACGGCGGCAAGGGCTCCGATACGCACAAGGCGACCGTGGTCGGCGACACCGTCGGCGATCCCTTCAAGG